>CANQWG010000009.1 GCA_947627505.1 uncultured Bacilli bacterium
TAATATTTTTTATATTTGCAACTCATCTTTGTGTCCTTTTTTGTCTTTTTCATTAAAATACAATTTCCTAGTTAATATAAAAAGTCCCTAAATTAGGGACTTGAAATTAAAAATTAAATTTTTCTAATATTCTTCATCATAATCTTCTTCTGAATCATGATTACGATCTTCATCGTCTTCGGTCTCTTCATCAGAATCTAAATCTTCATCGTAGTCTTTTTCTTCTCCATCTTCAGATTCAAGATCTTCGTCAGCTTCTTCCTCTACATCGCGATAAACATCATTCATATCGATGTGAACTTTTTCGAAAACGTAACGTTCACGAAGATCCCAAGTGTTTTCGCCAAGAGTAATAAAACGACCATCAAGACTTAAGTTAGTGTAAAATTTTCCAATTTTTGCATTAGCCTCTTCTTCGCTGAAACCTTGAATTTGGCTTACTTCTTGCCATAACTTGTTGAATTCGACAGGTGCTTTTTTCTTTAAAACAAGTTCATAGGCAATATCTAGATTTGATTTTTGTACCATTGCTGTGTCCCCCTACATTCTTTCAGGTGCCGTAACACCGATTAAATCTAGCGCGTTTTTCATAACTATCTCACTAGCTTTAGTGAGTGCTAAACGCGATGAAGTTAATTTAATATTACTGCGATCCAAAACACGACATTCCGTATAGAATTCATGAATTGCGGTCGCTAACTTCTGAATATAAATACTAATCTTGTAAGGCGCTCTTGTCAAGGCAGCTTGCAAAACTTCGCGTGGAAAATCATTAAGAACCTTTAAAAGATTAAGTTCTTTTTCTTCTTTTAATTCTTTTCCCTCTTCGTCTAATGGCAAATCTTTACCTTGATCAAGTAACGCACATAAACGCGCATGTCCATATTGAGCATAGTAAACCGGATTAGAGGCTTCTGTCTTCTTAGCAAGATCCAAATCGAAATCTAAATGACTAGAAGCTGCACGTGCGACAAAAAAGTAACGTACCGAATCGACACCAACTTCTTCGCATAATTCTTTCATCGAAACCGCATTGCCGGTTCTTTTTGACATTTTGTATTCTTTTCCATCTTTGAAAAGTCGCACCATTTGAATAAGTTCGATGTCAAGAATATCAGGATCATATCCAAGCATCGCTAGCGATGACTTCATTCTTTCGATATAACCATGATGATCAGCTCCTAAACAATCGATGAGTTTCGTAAAACCTCTTTCTAATTTATCTTGATGATAGGCAATATCAGGTAAAAGATATGTATAAGATCCGTCAGATTTGACAATAACTCGATCCTTATCATCGCTAAAATCAGTCGTCTTTAAAAATTTAGCGTTGTCTTGTTCATAAATATAAGGTTGAAGTTGCGATAATACTTTTTCAATTCTCCCTTCGTTACGGATGCGAAGTTCAGAACTGAAAACATCGAATTCAACTCGAAACATTCTTAAATCTTCACGCAATTTTTCTAATTCAAGCTCGGTACCACGTTTTTTAAGAAAATGTTTCAAATCTTCATAAGGAGCCTTTAGCATCGAATCGCCAATTTCTTGTTTGATTGTTTTTGCAATCATCTTAATGTCATCTGCATGATAACCATCCTCAGGAAATGGTATAGAAAAATCATTGAAAGCTTCATGATAACGCACAAATAAACTTTTAGCTAAATTTTCAATTTGATTACCGGCGTCATTCACGTAAAATTCTCGTGTTACATCGTATCCGATTTTTTTATAAAGCCGGCAAATACTATCACCAATCGCCGCGCCTCTTGCATGACCCAAATGTAAATCTCCGGTGGGATTAGCTGAAACATATTCGACATTTATTCTTTGATTTTGACCGTAGTTTGAGGATCCGTAGTTTTCTTTTTCGTCAAAAATCCTTTTCAAAACTTTAGTAAGGCTTTCATTGCGCATGAAAAAATTAATAAATCCCGGCCCTGCAATCTCTACTTTTTCAATAAATTCGTCTTGAAGATTATCCTTTAAAGACAAAGCGATATCTCGAGGCGCTTTATGCAGTTCTTTTGCCATTTGCATCGCGACGTTAGTAGCGTAATCACCGTGCTCTTTTTCTTTAGAACGTTCAATAACAATCCGCTCCAAAGCAAGTTCGACACCCATGTTTTTCAACGCTTCTTGGATTAACATTTTTAGTTTGATTTCGATATTTTCCATCACTCCACCCTCTCTAGACAAACTTTATTTTCTTGCCATGTTTCACTATCAAGTTTTAATCGATAATGAAATTTATATTTGTCTTCTGCAATTTTTAACTCCATTAATTCAATGTAAATCGACTGAAGCTTATATCCTTGTAAACGATATAGCATTCGTGATTCATTTTTACTTAACGATAGCAACAAAGACAATTCTTTTGATTTTTCAAACATTTCGAGATGATCATCAAATTCACGAACTGAAACTTCCAAGAGTCTATCATCAGTTTCAAATTCGAATTCACGCTTGTTTAACTTAATGTCATGTGACTTTAAAATGCCTATGTAGGTCATATTGGTTTCCGGTGAATCTTTCACCGATAAAGTTAAACACCATTTTTCCATATGATAATATCCCATTAGGATATTAAACAATTGTTTTTCTAATTTCAAGTCAATTCGACATTGATAATTCTTTTTAATCTCAAAATTCTAAATGAATGTTTTTCATAAATTTTCTCAAAATAAATATGAGGCGATTAAAATGAAAAAATTTCTACTATATTTAAGCTTAATAGTATTTGTTCTTTTAAGCGGCTTCAATCTTGCAATTATCGTTTCTCCAGAAATAAGAATCTCCCATCCGTTAGAAGAAAAAATTTTTAATGCTCAAGAAGACTTGATATACTCCAAAGTTCACGGAGAGTTCGGAACTTACGTTCCACTTGAAAAAATCGCCGATAGTCTTAAAGAAACAATCATTGCTATCGAAGATCGAGAATTTTATTCCCATCGGGGCGTCAATCTCAAAAGAATCGTTTCAAGTATGTTTTCAAATATCCGAAGTGGTGAAATCGTTGCCGGTGGTTCCACTATTACGCAACAATTAGCACGCACACTTTTTCTTGACAATTCAAAAACTTACGATCGCAAGTTAAAAGAGATATTTTTAGCCAAAAAAATCGAACGATCTTATTCCAAAGATAAGATCTTAGAGCTTTATTTAAATTGCGTTTATTTTGGTCACAACTTATATGGTATCGATAGTGCTGCACACTTTTATTTTAATAAGAATCCATTAGAATTAAGTTATGGTGAAAGTGCGGGTTTGGTGGGAATTATTAACGCACCCGGAATATATTCTCCATTTATCGACCTTGAAGCTTTTAAAGAAAAGCAAAAAAATATTCTTTATACTTTATATGAACAAAATATTATTAATATCGAACAATATTATGAAGAATTAGCCAAACCTTTAAATTTTTTATTTCAAAAAAGGGAAGCGGAAAATGAGCAACTTCTTTATTATCAAGATGGAATTGAAATTGAACTTCAACAACTCGGTTATGATTCAGATTATTACAAATATCTCGGTCTTAACATTTCAACTTATTTAGATTTAGATCTTGAAAGGAAGATTTCTCAAATAATCGAAGAAGAAAATATTGATACTTCAAAGCAAGAAATTGCAATTGTCGTGATGGAACCAAATAGCGGCAAAGTATTAACTTTAATCGGCGGTGAAAATTATATTGAATCACCTTTTAATCGCGCTTTAAGCAGTCGACGGCAAATAGGTTCAACGGTCAAACCTCTTTTATATTATCTCGGTTTAGAAAACGGAATGACTCCTCTTTCATTAATGAGAAGTGAACCTGTTGAATTTTTTATTAAAGGTATCGGTAAATATGCTCCAACAAACGCAAATGATGTTTATGCCAATGCCGATATAACGATGATTGAAGCCTTGGGAATGTCAGATAATATCTATGCAACTAAAACAACCTTGTTAGTCGGTTCTAGTACACTGGCTTCTTTAATTAAAAGTTTTGGAATCGAAGTTTCAGACGTCAATCCGACAATCGGTCTTGGAAGCAACGTAATGTCCCCCTTAGAATTAACTGCAATTTATAATTGCTTTGCTTCAGAAGGTGTTTTTTATAAGCCATCATTCATCAAAACAATCACTTTATCAAATGGACGCAATCTTTATTCAAATAATAAAACAGGAAAAAGATTACTTTCCAAAAACGAAACAATAATTATGAATTATATGATGCGCGCTCCTTTCGATCGAGGCCTTATTTCTTACGCTTCGCCATCTTTGGTAAATTTTCAAACAACACATCGCTTTAGCGCTAAAACAGGATCGACCGAAAGTACCAATTGGACCATCGGTTTTAATCCTTTATATACTATCGGTGTCTATGTAGGAACTGATACCAATGAGTCGCTTCAAGATACTAAATTAGCACGTAGACTATTTCAAAAAATCGCAAATAAATTGATGGAAGATAAAGAAGATATTTTCTTCGATACACCTTCATCGTTAAAAGCTTTTCATTTAAAAAATAAATATAATTCGCGCTTGTCTTTTACTTATTATAGTAAATAAATTGGTAAATGAATTTATAAAACTTTTTTCAACAATACGATAGCGCTAGCTTCAATGGCTTCATTTTTTCCTAGCATATCCATCTTTTCATTCGTCTGGGCTTTTATGGAAACATTATTTATATTTGTCTCTAACAATTTAGCGACTTGTTTGCGCATTTCAAGTATATATTGTGACAACTTTGGTTTTTCTAGCACGATTGTAATATCAATATTATTGATAATATATCCGTATTTTTTAACAAGTTCCATCGCCTGCAAAACAAAAAGCGACGAATCATAATTTTTATATTTATCGTCGTTATCCGGAAAAAATGTTCCTAAGTCTCCTAATGCCAGTGCTCCAAAAAGCGCTTCGGTAACCGCATGTAAAACAACATCTCCATCGCTATGAGCTTCAAGTCCTTTTTCAAAGGGAATCTTAATACCGGCAATAATAAGAGGTTTACCATCATCTATCAATCTATGAATATCTCTTGATTGTCCAATGCGAAACATCGTCATTTCTCCTTAAACATTAAATCTAATCAGCATGCAATCTCCATCTTTAACCTCATAGGCTTTGCCTTCTGATCTAATTTTACCCGCTTCTTTAAGCGCTTTTTCACTTTTATATTCGAAGATATCTTCGCAAGCATATACTTCAGCTCGTATGAAACCTTTTTCAAAATCAGTGTGAATAAGTCCTGCACATTGAGGAGCTTTCATTCCATTTTTAAAAGTCCACGCTCGAACTTCGTCTTCACCGACAGTAAAGAATGTTTTTAAATTCAAAAGATTATATGCAACTTTAACTAATCGATCAAGACCCGTGGTCTCAACACCGAGTTCTTTTAAATATTCCATTTTATCTTCTTCGGATAACTCTGTTAACTGACTTTCAATTGCTGCTGAAATTGCTACTATTTCGGCTCCTTCACTTTCTGCTATCTGCTTTACCGCTTGATAATATTTATTATTTTCATAATTGCTATAATCGTTTTCGGCAACATTAGCGACATATATCACTGGTTTTTTACTCAGTAAATTATAATTTTTGACAATAAGTTCTTCTTCATCATTGAAATTTATACTTCGAGCCGGTTTTCCTTGATTCAAAGTTTCTTTTAACAATGTCAAAACTTTGCATTCTGCAACGGCCTCTTTTTCTTTGGTAGTATGCGCTTTAGTAAAGACTTTTGCTAATCTTTTCTCGACGGTTTCAAGATCAGCCATAATTAACTCATAGGAAATTATTTCAATATCCCTTTTCGGATCTATCGTATTTTCAACATGAATAATTTCATTGTCATCGAAGCATCGAACAACATGGCATACTGCATCACACATTCTAATATGCGAAAGGAATTGATTGCCTAAGCCTTCTCCTTTAGAAGCCCCTTTTACTAAACCCGCAATATCGGTAAATTCAAAAGTTGCCCTAATTGTTTTTTTCGGATGAAATAATTCTACCAATCGATCAACTCGAGGATCTTTGACTTCAACAATACCTGAATTAGGATCGATAGTTGCAAATGGATAATTAGCCGCTTCTACGTGAGAATTAGTAATCGCATTAAATAATGTAGATTTACCCACATTCGGTAAACCGATAATTCCTGCTTTCAATGCCATAACAAATAACCTTCTTTCATTTAAAAAGAGCCGCTTACTGCGACTCTTTAGAATTGTCTGCTGTTAAATTTTCTTAACGTTTGATGCTCTTAAGCCGCGTTCAGAATTTTCTAGATCAAACTCTACTTCCTCGCCAGCTTCAGCTGTTTTAAAGGAATCCATCAACAATGATGAGTAATGGAAAAAGACATCACGACCATCTTCAGCAGTAATAAAGCCGAACCCTTTTTCCTTATTGAACATTTTAACTTTGCCTTTCATTTACTGACCTAAATTAAACCTTTCTTTGCAAGTTAATTACTCGCTTTAGTAAATATTATCATTCTTTTATTAGTATTTCTATAATAAAAAAGCATTTTATAAAATCTTTTTTATCTTTAAAACTCTATATTTGTAACTTCTGGTTTAATTAAATCAACGTTTACTATTTTATCAGCATACGCATTTTGATCCATAAAAGAAAACTCCCATCTTTTATCTATTTTAAATTCTTTCGTTGGATCTTCAACACAATAATAAGTTGCTTTAACATTGACAATGTAAGTTCCGATTCCGTCTAAATCAATTACTTTCAAAGATGAATGATAATCATTATTGTTTGAAAAGTTCCATATTTCATCAGCAGTAAAATACGAATCGCTCATATTTGTAATTTTAGTTTTTAGGGCTTTTTCAAAGTTTTGCTTTACTTCATCTTCAAAAGTTTGGGGATCTTCAAAATAAAATTGCTCTTCTTCAATAGATACATCTTTTACTTTAAAAGTGTAACTCTTATCTTTAGTAAATTTTGAATAATTGGCTTGCACTATCTCCTCAAAAGTAAATGAATTCTTATATTGTGCTTTACCTGTTATAGAGGAATCAAATCCATAGCCGCAAGCCCATATTTTATTTATTTCTTGATCATCGGATCTATAGCTGATTGATTTAAGTTTTTTCACATAATCAATAACAATTTGGGCGCTTTTAGATTCATCAGCTAAAGAAGTTATCGTTACATATATTTTTTTACTGAAATCAGCTTTACATTTTAATGTAATGGTTTTTGATTCAATGGCAATTGAAGCTTTCAAAACATCAGAACAATCGCTATTATCAAAATATTTTGCGGATACTTTGACTTGTTGATTTGTCGCATTAAATGGTTGAATTGAGTATTTAAATGTTTTATCGACTGAACCATCAGGATTGTTGACGGTATTCAAAAGTTTTAAAGTAATTCCTTTTTCGATATTTTGAATCTCAGAATCAATTAAAGAATCAGTGTCTTCAACTTTTCTTAAAACTTCATATGTGCCTACACACAATAACAATGAGACAAAAGAAACTGCAACTAATGCTTTATAAGTTTTTTTACGCATAACTTTTCTCCTTTCTTTATTAATGCGCCATAGTTTAAAAAAATCGTATAAATTACAAAAGTATCACCTCCTTTTTAAACTTTTGTTTATGAAATTGTGTCTAAGATAACAAGTTTTTTTACTTTTTTTAAAGACAATATTTCCAAAATTATCATCAAAAAAGCAGCAAATAAGAAGATTTGATAATTAACGCAAAGTATTTTAAACAAATTGGTACTTTTAGTAATAAAAGCAGAAATCACATTAACAATCAGATAAGCTAATACGATGCAAATGCAAAGAGGAAAAGTTAGTAATCCGCTTATTGAATTTTTTGAAAAACCTAGGGAACGGAAAATAGCAATATTTCGCTTTTGTTTTTCAAAGGCATCCTTGCTTTCGTAAATAACTAAAACGATAGTACTAGCAATAAAAAGCACCTTAAAAATAGCAACAAGGTATTTAATAAATAGCGATAAGTCATCTATACTTTTTTTGACACCAATCATACCATTGGAAATGGCATAGTTTGGAAACTCTTCTTTTAACCTATCTAAAATTCCTACAACATTTGAAGAAGCATCAATTTGTACAAATAAATCACTTATTACCAATTGATATGGATTTTGCAAATATTTAATTAATGGATAAGCCAACAGCCAAAGCGGTTCATGTGCGATAAATGACTCTTCCTCATCGCATATTCCTACAATCGTCAACTCACTTTCAATAAAATGATTTTTTATTTTATCTTCTACTATCAATGAATTATCCTGATAGGCGACATATAATTTATGACCAATCAGTTCATTTACATTTTTATTTTTAGACAATTTTGTTGCACATCCCTTTGAAATAACTATTTCATCAATTTGTTTAGCTTTATCACCGATAATTTTTTTGATATTTTGGTTGTGAAAATTAAAAAAGTCTTTTTCGTAAATATTCCCGATATGTCCATTTAACACATTTTCATAATGTTGTAATTCGACATTTAAATCTTCAACACTTCTTTGATCGATTAAATTTGTAAGACTTTCATTATTGCTGGAAATATAATATGGTCGATTAAATCCAGATAATGAAAATGGTGTTAAATAAGAATAAAAATCCATAATCGAAAACTGATAAAAATCAACATAATCAAACGCATCAAGTTTTTTTATCGCTTTTAAAATATCCCCTTTATAATAATTTTCTATTGTTACAAAAAATCTTACTTTATCTTTAAAAAAATATGGATTCAGTAAATAATTCTGATATTTATCATTTATAAAAAAATCTTCAAAAAATGCAAAAGAAGAATTTGGCGTGGGTTCGATATAATAAGTTTTTTTTAAAGTCCATGGATATATTTCTTTTCTTGCCAAATCTAACGAAGAAGGCAATTGCATCATATTTTCAAAAACCAGTTCATTAAAAAACGGATTGCTATGAAAAATTTGTAATCTATCGCAAGGCACTAATTCTTTGATTAAGAATAAATTTTGATCGTCATAATGCCACGAATTATTTTTTACTTTTAAGCATGCATGCAAATTATTTTTTTTAATAATATCATTTAATTTTTCAAAACTTTGAGCGTTTAGATTAAGCGTCGATTCAATTAAACTTTTTTCTTGCTCAGTGATTCCTAAAATGATTTCATTATCTTTTAAATCTGAAGTGTCTAGCTCTGTTATTAATTCAAACTCATTGATAGCATCAACACCATCTGTCAATAAAAATTCTTTTTGGCCATCAATTAGACATAAGTCGTTTTGATCGACAAAAAAGCTTGAAATTTCGGTCAAATAATAAGTACCAATTCTAGATATATTTTGAAAATCATTTCTTATTTCATCTATCAAATAGCGATTTGCCGATATTTTAGAAGGATCTTGATCTACACTAATATCGTGATTCATTATCGCATAATTTGCTTCGCTCATTCCATTAAATTGTTGATTTATAGTCTCTTGCATTGAATAATTGATCATATCTGAAAAGCCAATTACTACAAAACATAAAAGCAAGCAAAAAAATGAGAAATAATATTTCATTTTTTGTTTTTTAATCAATGCAATAAAAAGTTTTTTTTGAATGTTAAACGGAAGAAAATTTTTATTTTTAGTTTTAATAATCTTATTAGTTAAATCTAAAGGCTTTCGATAGTTTGCCTTAAGATGATGATTTTCGATGGAAATTAAAAGAGTTGCATCGGTTGTAAATAGTTCTTCTTCATGTGTTACTATTAAAATCAAAAGCTTTTCACTTAAGTTTTTTAACAATTTTAAAAGCATAATTTTATTTTCTTGATCCAAAGAAGAGGTAGGTTCATCGCATAATATGATTTTTGCGCCTGATGCTAATGCTCTTGCAATCGCTACTCGTTGCTTTTCACCTCCTGAAAGTAACGCACATTTTTGATTGATTATTGTTGTTAAATTTAAATCCTCAATAATGGAGTTTAAATCTTTAGTATTTTTACGATTTTTTATTAGAATATTTTGTTTCACCGATATTTCTTCAATTAGCGAATAATTTTGAAAAACAAAACCGATATTATTAAAAACAAAAAGATCTAAGTCAATGTCTTTTATTTTTTTCATTGAAATGCCGTCGATGATTATGTCGCCCTGATAATCACGATTTAGTTGACCAATGATAGATAGTAAAGTCGTTTTCCCAGTGCCCGATTCACCTTTTAGCACTACTAATCCCGATGATGGTAAAACTAAATTACCATCTTTTATTATCGTTTCTTTGTATCGTTTGTTAATTCTTTGTAACTTTATCATATTGAATTCCTCAAATAATAAATAGTTTCTTTGCATAAGAATTTTTTTAACGTTAATTTACACATCACGAGCAAAATTAAAATAAAAACACACAATTCAATACTTTGAAGTGAAATTATTTGATAATCTAACACTAAATTTAAATTCAGTGTTTTTATAGAAATTTGTTCGACAACATTGAAGAGAGAGTTTTTAACTAATAAAGATATGATTAGCGCTATGATTTCAAAAATAATAAATTCATATAAAAATGAATTTTCGATTACTTTGTGCTTTATTAACGTCGTTTTCATAATTCCGATTTCTTTTGTAAAAGCATGTAAATTATTTATAAATAGCAAAAAAGTAATAAAAATCGTGCAAATAATTGCCATAATTTTAAATACTATTAACATTTGTTCAAATGAATGCAATAGTTCTGCAAGTGACGTTGCACTTGTAATAGCTCTGCTTTGAACAGAAATTTTTCGTGTCATTGATAATTTTTTGTCGTTTAAGTTTTGATATATTTTCTTTGTTTCAAGTTTTTCGGTAAAAATTAAAAGACTCTCGGTATAGGTCGAACAATTAACTAGATTTAACGTATCATAAAATGAAATATTTTTTCCAAAATAACTCTTAAATTTTGTAAGTTGTACAGAATTGAAAAATTTCTTAGCCGCTTGGTAAGAATAATAAATAATCGGATCATTTAAAAACAACGGTTCTTTAATAACTTTATTGATTTTAAGCACCGTATCGATTTTTATTTCTTCTTGTAAATTTTGCTTTTCTCCATGATATATAATCTTTTTTTGACATTTTAAAGTAATTTTTTTATTAGCGATCAAAGTATGTGCCAAATCATTTAAAGTAACAAGTGAAAAATCTTGTATTTCATTATTATCCATTGGCAATAAGCGAATGTTATCGTTTTTCTTATCGTCTAAATAAATTGAAGCATCAGCAAAAGTTTTTTCAAAGCTAAAATCAAGTTTATACTTATCAGTACCGATGTTAATTTTTATTTCACTTTCACTTAGTCGCGATGGCTTAACAATCGCTAAATTATTATCACTTTCATCTATCGCGTCAATTTTTAAAATATTATAATCGCCATATTGTTGATGTTGCAAATCAAAATCACTATTGCAAAATGTCGATATTGAACTTACAAAAAATAAACTTAAATATGAAAATGCCAATATAAGAATCATTAATAATTTACAAGCAAAATTTTTTAGCCCAAAATACTTTAAACAAGACCATATTTTTTTAGTTTCTAAACTTTTTTGATTCTTAGAAGAGCAAATAAACTTTTTTTGATTCTTTAAAGTAATTTGTTGATTCTTAAGTTCATAGATAGAATCACCATATTTCTTAGCTAAACGTTGATTATGCGTAATCACAATCACTAGACGTTTAGTTGCTTCATTTTTTAAAAATCCAAAAACTTCTTCACTATTTCTTTCATCCAACGATCCGGTTGGTTCATCACACAATAAAACATGTGGATTAGAAATGATAGCTTTAACCAAAGCTACTCTTTGCTTTTCACCACCCGATAAAGTACTGACTTTATGATCTTTTAACTTTTCAATATTAAAAAGTTTTAAGTTTTCATCAATTAATTTTTTCTTATCTTCTGTTTTTACGTTTTTATTTATTAATCCGAATTTAATATTTTCAAAAACCGTAAGATAATCGAATAATTCAAAATTTTGAAACATCATTGAAACATTATTTGTTTCTTGATTTTCATTATTATTGAACATTATTCTACCTTCAAACGTATCAAATCCACACAAACAATTAAAAAAAGTTGACTTCCCACTTCCCGAAGCTCCTAAAAGTATAATTAGTCCTTCGTTAGAATCAAAAGTAAGATTAATGTCGTTTAAAATTAATCTTTCTCCATAACGTTTGGTTAAATGCTCAATAATGATTTCGTCCATAAAAAATCCTCTATTATATCAATAGAGGACTTTTTGAATTAATCAGATTTTTTGATGATTTTTTTTGCTTTATTGTTAAATTCATTGCGTGGCATCATAATGATATTGCCACACCCACAACATTTAATCTTAATATCCGCTCCAAGACGAATGATTTCAAATTGCTTAGAACGAGAACTGCAAGGATGTGGTTTTCTCATTTCAACAATATCACCAAGACCATATTCGTTATTTTCGATCATGATTATACCTATAACATTTCAAAACATTATCCATCGCCAAAGCGGAAGTAATCGTTCCAACACCGCCAGGTACTTTGCTGAGCATTTTTACTTTATCGCTAGGAATCACGTCTCCTTTGATTTGATCATCTAAATAATGGATTCCGGCATCGACAACTACTGCATTTTCATTCATTAAAGAACTATCAATAAAATGAGGTTTTCCAATAGCGACAACAACAATATCAAAATCCTTCAACATTTGATTAAGATTCTTGGTTTTAGAATGAGCGACTGTAACTGTGGCATTACGATTCATCAACATTAAAGCAACTGGTTTTCCGACCGAGATTGATCTACCGATAATCAATGCTCTTTTACCTTCTATTTCAACGTGATACTCATCAAGCAATTCCATAATCGCTTTAGCGGTTGCCGGTACTAAACTTTCTTTTTCATTGCGCACTAATCGCCCAAGCATCAAAGAATTCATTGCATCAATATCTTTTTTAGGATCCAAAGCATCGATAATTTTTTGTTCGTCAGCTCCTTTAAATAATGGTCTAGTAATCAAAACAGCATCGACATCTTGATCTGAATTTAATTCTTTGATCGTATTTAAATAATCCTCCTCACAAGCCTTCATTTTTATTAAGGTAAAGCGAATTCCTAACTCATTTGCTAATTTTTGCTGAGAAATACAATAACCTTTACTTGATTCATCACTCTCATTTAATAAAACCACTAGATGAGGTGTTTTTTCCAAAGCTGCAATTTCTTGTTTGACTCGCTCTTTTATTTTTGAAGCCGCATTTTTTCCAATCATCAATTCCATTTATAAATTCTCCATTTTTACTGCCGCTGGAACTTTAGGGAGTCCTGGCATCGTCAAAATATTACCTGTAAGTGGAATGATAAATCTTGCGCCACTTGAAAGATTGACATCACGGATCATCAAATCAAAGTCACGAGGTGTATTTAAAAGTTGCGGATTATCGCTAAATGATTGCGGAGTTTTGGCCATGCAAATATAAGCATCGCCATAACCCATTTCTATATATTTATCGATTTTATTTTTAGCTAACTCAGTGTAATTTACACTTCTTGCACGATATATTTCCTTTGCGATTTTTTCGATTTTATCATAAACATTTTCTTCTTTTCTATAAAGTGGCATATATCCTTTACCATTAGAATTATTAAGTGCTGCAACAACTTTGTGTGCTAAATCCACCGCTCCTTCTCCACCATTAATGAAACCATCTTGGAATGAGACCACATATCCATGTTCTTGACACCAATTCGTTAAAAAGGCAACTTCACTTGGATAATCACTTGCAAAGTGATTAATTGCAACCAAAGGCTTGATTCCGAATTTTTCAATGTTTTCTAAGTGTTGCTTTAAATTGTTAACACCCAATTTTAAGGCTTCGACATTCTCGACTCCTAAATCTTCAAGTTTTTGACCGCCATGCATTTTCAAGGCTCTTATGGTGGCAACCATCACTACTAAAGATGGTTTTAATCCGGCTTCTTGACATTTAATATCCAAGAATTTTTCTGCTCCCAAATCAGCACCAAATCCAGCTTCAGTTACGACGATATCTTTAAGTTTTAATGCCAATTTGGTAGCGATAATAGAATTGCAACCATGTGCAATATTAGCAAAAGGGCCACCATGAACAAGGCATGGGTTGTTTTCCCCGGTTTGAATCAAATTAGGCTTTAAAGCTTCCTTCATCAATTTCATAATCGCATTGGAGATCTTCAAATCCTTAACCTTAATAGGTTTATCCTCATAAGAATAAGCGACAATGATTTCATTTACCCGACGTTTAAAATCTTCTTTAGACGTTGCTAAACACAATACCGCCATCATTTCACTAGCAACAGTGATTATAAAACCATCATCACGTTCAACACCATTTTTTTCTCCGATACCGACCCTAATTTCTCGAAGGGCTCGGTCATTCATATCCAAAGCACGTTTCCATACAACTTTTGTCGGATCAATCCCTAATTCATTGCCTTGAAAAATATGATTATCGATAATAGCCGAAATAAGGTTAATCGAACTTGTCAAAGCATGCATATCACCGGTGAAGTGAAGGTTAATATCTTCGCTAGGCTCAATTGTTACTTTGCCACCACCGGTAGCGCCTCCTTTTATACCAAAAACCGGTCCTAAAGAAGGTTCTCTTAAAGCGAGCATCACCGAAGCCCCGATTCGATTCAATCCTTCCGTTAAAGCGATCGATGTCGTGGTTTTTCCTTCTCCAGCTTTTGTCGGAGTGATGGCTGTTACTAATACTAATTGACCATCTTTTCTATCTTTTAATTCATCGAGTAGCGATAGATCTATTTTTCCCTTGTATTTTCCATAAGGTTCTAAATATTTTTGATTAATGCCGGCTTTAGCGGCAATATTATAAATCTCTTCTAACATAACTACCCTCCTATTTTCATTTTATTTTTATGTATCATACCATAGAGTTAATCATGGTTTAACTTATTTATGCAAAAATCGTAAGCTTCTTTCTTTGAACTAAACCAATTAACTATAAACTGATTTTTAAAATATGTGTATTGTCTTCTAGCATAAGCGTGAGATTTATGCTTGATATGCTCGACAATTAAAGCAGTTGATTCATTATTTTCGTTTCCGATTATAAAATCTTTGTATCCAATCGCTTGAAAAGCCTTATGATTACTTCCATATTTTGCAACCAACATCTGAACTTCTTTCTCTAGACCTTTTTCAATCATATTGTCGACTCGTCGATCAATATCCTGATATAATTTTTGTCGTTCGACTTCAAGTCCTACAAAACATACATCGTAAATAGGCTGATGATGTTGCCTTTCGATTAATGCTGATTTTTTTTCTCCACGCATCAAATAAATTTCAATTGCTCTAAGTACCCTTTTGCGGTTGTTCATATGAATTTTAGAGGCTTCTATAGGATCGATCTTCGATAACTTTTCATAAAGTTCTTCGTTATTCAAACATTCATATTCACTCATATCAACTTTTTGTTCTTGCAATTGCAAATCAAAATCAAAAAGCGCCGCTTTTAAATACATTCCGGTTCCCCCAACGATGATGATAGGAACATTTCTTTTCGACAATTCTGCGATTTTATTTCTGGCATCAACTTGATAATTAAACGCTGAATAATCTTGATCGGGATTAACAAATGAAAAGAGATGATGTGGTACACTTTTCATTTCCATTTCACTTGGTTTTGCCGTACCGATATTCATATCCTTATAGATTTGAAAAGCATCACCATTGATAATTTCGCCATGAACCGTTTTCGCCACTTCAATCGCTAAAGCACTTTTCCCGACACCGGTTGGACCAACGATACAAATTATCATATCGCAGTCCTTTTAAACATTTTTTCAATGTCATACTTTTTAAAACGCACAATCGTCGGTCGTCCATGAGGACAACATGTCGGATTTTTACATTTAAACAATTGATCAATCAACTGTTTCATTTCAAATAAATTAAGTCGATCATTAGCCTTTATTGAGGCCTTACAAGCCATCGTAGCTATCACATGTTTTCTTAAAGAAATTAAATCTATTTTTTCTTTTCCAAGCACTTGATCAATTAATTCTAAAATATAAGAATCATCTTTTTCTTCTCGCAAGAAAAGCGGAATTCTAGATACCTTCAAAGTATTAGTGCCAAACAATTCAATCGTCAATCCGATGTCCTCTAAAAGTTTAAAATGCCTTTCATTTAATCGCATGGCATCGCTTGGATTAAGATTTACAATAATCGGAAACAATGGCGTGCATGTCTCAATATTTGAATTTAAAATCTCTTGGTATTTTTCATAATTGATTCTCTCGTTTGCGGCATGTTGATCGATCAAATAAAATCCGTCCGGTGCACTGCAAACAATGTAAGTATTTAAGATTTGACCAAGTGGAGTAATCTCGTTTTTTTCTTCAATATCTACTTTTTTTTCTTCTTTAACTTCTATTTCTTTAAAGAGTTCTTTAGCTTCCGGTAATTGTTCATCGAAGTCTTCAAAATTAATCTTAATCGGTGAATTCTCTTCTATTTTTTCTTTTTTCGGCTCAGTAGCTTGATGTTGATTAGAAGTCGTTGGACGAACGATATTTTCTTTAAACGGAACTTCAATTTGCTCAAACATCGGCATCGTCGATACTTTTTCCGTCGATTTGATATTGACTTCTTGAATGTGATTTAAATTTTTAAGTTTTTCAGAAATCGCTTTTTCAAGAGCGGCGTAAAGATTATTTTCATTGGATAGACGGACTTCTTTTTTTGTGGGATGGACATTAACGTCTACTAAAGCATAGTCAACTTTAATATCCAGCACTACAAACGGAAATTTAGAGTTAAATATATAATCGCTGTATCCATCGATAATCGCCTTTTGAATTTTAGGCATATACACACTTCTTTGATTTAATAGTGTAATCATGTAATAACGATTAGATTTTGCTATTTCTGGTAATCCTAGGTATCCTGTAACTTCAAATTCATAAGTAGAAAAAGAAATTGGTATCATCTTTTTAGCGGCATCATAGCCATAAATATTTGCGATAACTTCTAATAATTTACCATTTCCGTTAGTGGCAAAAGATAGACGATCATCAAAATATAGCGAAAAAGCCACGTCGCTTCTAGCCATTGCTAAACGTTGCATCACTTCAAGGATTGAGGAGTTTTCGGTAGTATCCGATTTTAGATATTTTAAACGTGCCGGGGTATTAAAAAACAGCTCTTCAATCGTAAAAGTGGTTCCTTTTATTAAACTTGCGTCTTCCACAGTGACATTTTCATCTTCGATAGTTACTTTAGTACCTACGACTTTTCCATCAGACGTAGTCATCGTCACTTTAGAAACCGAAGCGATTGACGCTAACGCCTCGCCCCTAAAACCCATCGTTTTGATGTTAAAAAGATCTCTTTCACTATATAGTTTGCTAGATGCATGACGCTTAAAAGCTAAAATTGCATCTTCTCGATCCATTCCGCTTCCATTATCGCTAACAATAATCTTATCGCGTCCAGCCCCATATATCATCACTTTGATTTTCGTGCTACCAGCATCCAAAGAATTTTCAACCAATTCTTTTACGACACTTGAAGGTCGTTCGATTACTTCTCCAGCAGCGATCATATTGGCAAGTTTATGATCCATCACTTTAATTACGCTCATAACTTACTCCTTTATTTTTTTCTTCAAATCATAAAGATAATTCAGTGCCTCAAGCGGTGAAAGAGTCAATGGATCTAATTGCTTTAAATCTTTAATCCATGGTTCTTCCTTTTTATCTTCACGTTTGATGACATCTTTTGAAACTTTTACCGATTCATTCTCCAAAGAATCAAGAATTTCACGCGCTCTTTTAATCAGTGTTGGTGGCAAATGCGCTAAGCGAGCGACATTTAATCCATATGATTTATTCATCGCTCCGTCTTCCACCTTATAAAGGAAAGTAATTTGATCGTCGACTTCGCTGACTGATACATGTATGTTCTTTAAAACTTTAAGTTCCTTTTCGATGGTGGTAATTTCATGATAATGGGTAGAAAAAATCGTCTTGGCCTTAATGATTGAAGCGATATATTCAAGAATCGCCTGCGCTAACGCCATACCATCAAAAGTCGCGGTTCCTCTTCCTATTTCATCAAAAAGCAGTAATGAATTTTCATTAGCGTGTTGTAACGCATAATTTGTTTCACTCATTTCAACCATGAAAGTAGATTGACCAGAGACTAAATCATCGGACGCACCGATGCGTGTGAATATTTGATCGAAAATCATTAACTCAGCTTCATCGCAAGGGACGTAGCAACCGATTTGAGCCATAATCACTATCAAGGCAAATTGGCGCATATAAGTCGATTTACCGCCCATATTAGGACCAGTTATCACAAGAATATCGGTGTCTTTATCCATGATAATATCGTTTGGAACATAATTACTGTTTTGCATCACTTTTTCAATCACCGGATGACGCCCATTTTTAATTTTTATCATACGATTTTCATTAAATGTCGGTTTAACATAATGATTTTCATTTGACACTTTAGCAAATGCCAACAAACAATCGATGTATGAAATCAATTGAGCAAGAGTTTGAATCTGTTCCGTATAAGAAGAAACATGTTTACGAAGAGCAACGAAAAGTTCATATTCCAAAGCCGCTCTTCTTTCGTCAGCTTGAAGGATAAGCGCTTCTTTTTCTTTAAGCTCTCGGGTTATAAAACGTTCCGAATTAATCGTCGTCTGTTTTCTTTCATAGCCCCACTCTTCTTTAATTTGATTGACGGCTCCTTTAGATACTTCAATATAATATCCAAAAACTCGATTATATCCGACTTTCAAAGTTTTAATTCCGGTCTTTTCTCGCTCTTGAGCCTCTAAAGAAGCCACCCATGATTTACCATCAGTCGATAAAAAGATCAATTCATCAAGTTCTTTGGAATATCCACGCTTAAAGATACCACCTTCTTTAACCGTAAGAGGCACATCTTCGTCAATAGCTTTTTCCAACATATTAGTCAAATCAGAAAAATCATAATCAAGACCTTTCAACAAATTGACATTTTCATTATTTAACATTTTTAAATCGCTTAGTAAAGATGGCACTAGTTCAAGAGATTTTTTAAGTTGCAATAAATCTCGACCCGAAGCACTTCCAAAATTGATTTTGGCAATCAAGCGTTCTAAGTCATAAATATCTCTCAAATCTTTTGAAACATCATTGACAATCAAAAAATTATCAATAAAAGAAGCTACGATACTTTGGCGTTTTAAAATTTCACTTAAATCTGCCGTTGGTTTAACGATCCATTTTTTAAGAAGACGCGACCCCATATTGGTTAAAGTCTTATCTAACAACCAAAATAAAGTTCCATATGTTTCATCGCTTCTTATAGTTCTGACTAATTCTAAATTCACTCGCGAAAAATGATCGATTTGCATGTCTGAAGTAGAGCGCAACACTTTGGCTTTTTGCAAATAATTAAGCTCTCGTTTTTGCGTTTCTTTAAGATAATTCAAAAGACGCACCAAAGCATGTTGCTGAAAAACATCGCGCACATCCGAAAGAACATAGTCATGTTCCATCGTAATGTTATCGTCATTTTCATAAGAGATTAATATATTATCGCGACTTTTGATTTTTAAAATGTCTTGATGGCTAAAAGAAGTTGAAACCACCACTTCACGAATCGCTAAATTTAAGATTTCATTGATTACAAGCTCGATATCCTTTTCGATATTTTCGACATATATTTCACCGGTAGAAATATCAGCGTAAGCAAAAACATAATAATTTTCGCTACTTCCAATACACCCGATGTAATTATTGCCTTTTTGTTTTACATCTACCACCGCACCGGGAGTAATGATTTGAACAACATCACGTTCCACTAATCCTTTGGCGGTGCTTGGATCTTCCATTTGTTCGACAATTCCGACTTTATAGCCTTTTTTGATCAACTTATCAATGTAGGCATCGATTGCATGATGTGGAACTCCACACATTGGAACCCGTTCTTCGACACCAGCACTTTTCCCGGTTAATGCTAATTGCAATTCGCGCGAGGCGATTTTTGCATCATCAAAAAACAATTCATAAAAATCGCCGAGTCGAAAAAGAATCAAAGTATCTGGATGTTTATTTTTGATACTCAAATATTGCATCATCATCGGCGTATACTTCTTTTCCATACTACTACCTCATACTGCAATTTTAATTATAACAATTTTAAGGATGTTTTTCGAGATAAAAAACATACTTAGAAAATTACTTATCTTCGAGATAATTAGGATTTACATTCATTAAAATTTCTTCGTCGATTGAAATATCTTCCTTATAATCATCAGCACAGTTTACTACTAGAATTGCTTCCGCGAAACAATCAACTAAATAAAGGCTTTCGATTTTTAAATTGACAACCCCATTGCTTTCTAATTCCATCTTACTGCAAGTCGGATAATGAGAAACATAAACTTTTATAAAACGCTCTTCCGAAATTGTTTTTAAATCCCGATACACCATGGTAAATGGTTCTTCAAATTCAATCGTCTCATTGTACACCGATGACTTTTGATCATGATTGGAAGCGTACCATAATTGAATATCAAAAGAACCTTTTAAAGTAATCTTCCCTTGCGATTCAATGGTTTCATATTTAAGGTTGATAATCCAGCAACCTAACGTTTTAGAAATATCCTCATCAATATAAATGCGTTTATTAATGATACTGGAAAGTTTTCCTTTACCAATTAAAGTTTTCGCGGCGATTTCACGATACATAAAAAAATCCTCCTCTACTAATATATGAGAAGGATACCTTTTTATTTCAAAGCCTGTTGCAACTTTTCTAAAAGGAGCATTACTTCCTCACGTTCTAAATTAAAGTTTACAATAAAGGGGTTTTCATCGTAACTTTTTTTTAATTCGAGATATTTTTGGCGATTAATTTGATAATTTTTCTCATCGTTGATCGCTAAAGCCGTCTTTTTTTGCCACTTTTTTATTTCTGTTTCCAACATGTTCAATTCAAAACTCTCAAGAATCATTTTCTTCAATTCTAAAAAACGGATGACTGTTGGATTATCAAAAAAAAGTTTGATAAATTCGTCTAGATCATTTTTTAATTTTTCATTCATCGCTTACCAATTCTCCGATTAAAGAAAATGTATGTGACTCTAAAATTTTTACTTTTACAATTTTACCGATTAAATCTTTTGACCCTTTAAAGTTGACGAGTTTCATAGTTTCAGTATAACCACTTAAAATATCGTCTCTCTTTTTAGAAGTTCCCTCAACTAAAACATCATAGACGTTATTTATATAACGTTTTGCTCTTTCTTCCGCTTCTTGTTCAACCACTTTGACCAAGCGATCAAATCTTCTTTTTTTCTCTTCCATCGAAACGTTATCTTCCATTTTAGCTGCAGGGGTTCCTACACGTGGAGAATAGATAAAAGTAAAGGCACTATCAAAGTGACAATATCGAACCATCTTTAAAGTTTCTTCAAAATCGGCTTCACTTTCATTTGGAAAACCGACGATAATATCCGTCGTTAAAGCGACATCTTTAATAAGGCTTTTCAGTTCATCGACTAATTGGCGATAATGAAAAACAGTGTATCTTCTTCCCATTCTGCGTAACACATCGTCGCTACCCGATTGAAGCGGAAGATGAATACATGGCATGATATTTTTATATTTAGCGATCACTTCAAACATCTCTTTGGAAAAATCCCACGGATGTGAAGTCGTAAAACGAAGTCGTGCAATACCGGTCTTAGCTACTAATTCTAAAAGTTTAGCAAAGTTTAAATTTGGATCGAGATCTTTACCATATGCATTGACATTTTGACCTAAAAGAGTAATTTCTTGATAACCATTATCAACAAGATTCTGACATTCATTTAAAATATCGGCCACGCGACGACTTCTTTGTTTGCCACGAGTATAAGGAACAATGCAATAAGTGCAAAACTTATCGCATCCGTACATGATATTTACAAAGGCTTTGAAGCGATCACTTCGCGCCAAAGGCATTCCTTCAATAACTTCGCCTTCTTTTGACAAAACTTCAATTACACGTTTCTCATCAAAAACCACTTCGTCTAAAAGCTGTGGTAAGCGAAAAATATTGTGGGTTCCAAAAACCAAATCAACTTGGGGATATGATTTTTTTACCTGCTCGACGATATGAGTTTGTTGTACCATGCATCCGCATAAAGCGATAATTGCCCCCGGATTAATGTCTTTCAAACGTTTTAAAGAACCGATTTCTCCAAAAACTTTGTCTTCAGCGTTCTCTCTTACCGCACAAGTATTTAAAATCAATAAATCCGACTTTAAAGGATCGTCTACAGGCACAAAACCCAGTTCTTGAAGAATCCCTTCAATCGCTTCAGAGTCTAAAACATTAGCTTGACAACCATATGTTCTAATAAAATATTTACGATTTTTGGCAAACTCTAACAATCGTGAAGAATAAGTGATCTCTTCATGAATAATTTTAGTTGCTTCCTTACTACGTTTAGCCGCTTCTTTTAAAGAAGGCAAGCTGTGCTCCTTTATTTGCTTCTTCATTTTTACTCCCGCTATTTCTTTTTTTCTATTCTTAATTTGATTGCCGTTTTTTCTTTTCCTTCAATTTCTATTTCCTTAAAAGAAGGAATCATATATATTTCAATACCAGAAGGTACGAGATATCCTCGAGCAATTGCGACAGCTTTGACCGCTTGGTTTAAAGAACCGGCACCTACGGTGTTTACTTCAAGGTAATCTTGGTCACGAATAATATTGCTGATTGCGCCCGCCACGGCAGTGACAGATGACTGTGACGCCACTTTTATTTGCTGTATCATTTTTGTTTTCTCCTCTTTCAAAAAATATGAAAGAGTTAAAAAAACTAGACCTCTATTGTTAATATTTTATAAATTGGTTTGATGGCTATACAACGATTATTGTTATCGAAGGATAAAATAACTGCGTTAAACAAACTTTGATCGTCATCGTCCTCAATTGTAAATGTGCTCGATAATCCGGTCCAAGTTCTAGTAATCACTTCTTCTTTTCCGGCTCCTAAAATGCCATTATAAGGCCCACACATTCCAACATCGGAAATATAGGCCGTACCATTTGGCAAGAGGCGATAATCACGTGTTTGAACATGTGTGTGTGTGCCAAGCAAGGCATCGATTTTCCCATCAAAAGCATAGGCTAAAGCAAGTTTTTCTCCAGTCGCTTCTGCATGAAAATCGACGATGTGAATATCGGCTTGATCTTCTTGAATTATTTCTTTTAAAGCTTCAAAAGGATTATTGGCATTTAAATTAATAAATGCCCTTCCCAACAAATTGGTAACACGAATTTTTTTACCAGAAAAAGTTTCTAAAACCGTAGTTCCAAAACCCGGAATAGAATAATGAAGATTATAAGGTCTAAGAAGATTATCGCAATCATCGATGAAATTGAAAATTTCTTTTCTAGCTCCATAATGATTTCCAAGAGTGATGCAATCAATACCGCATTCGATTAATTCATCATAATTTGCTCTTGAGATTCCTTTACCATGCGTGGCATTTTCACCATTGGCAATAATGAATTCAATTTCATATTCTTCTTGGAGTTCTTGAATCATTCGAGCGACAACTTGGCGCCCGGATTTTGCGACAATATCACCGATAAAAAGAATATTCATGAGTTCTCCTTTCTAAAAGAAAGGCCTCAAAGGCCTTATTTATTTCAATTATTTTGCAATTTCTGTAGCCCGCAATTCGCGAATAACCGAAACTTTAATTTGACCTGGATAAGTCATTTCATTTTCAATTTTATCTCTGATATCACGCGCCAATTTAAACGATGCTAAATCGTCAACCTTATCGGGGACCACCATGACTCTTACTTCACGACCAGATTGCATCGCAAATGATGAAGATACACCTTCAAATTGCTTACAAATATTTTCTATTTGTTCGATTCTTTGAATGTAATTTTCTAATGTTTCGCTCCGTGCCCCCGGTCTTGCTGCGGAAAGAGTGTCCGCTGCCGCAACCAAATGAGAAATTACAAACTTAGCCGGCACGTCACCATGATGCGATTCGATTGCATTGACCACAACTTCGGGTTCTCCGTATTTTTTAGCAAGTCGTACTCCGATTTCAACATGGCTTCCATCCATTTCAAAATCAGCGGCTTTACCGACATCGTGAAGTAAGCCGGCACGTTTTGCAAGATTTTGATCCAAGCCTAATTCAGCCGCCATTACGCCAGCTAAATAGGCCACTTGAACGGAATGATCAAAGACATTTTGACCATATGAAGTACGATATTTCAAACGTCCTACATAGGTTAATAAATCTTTATTAATTCGTGGTAACCCAAGTTTTAATGCCGCTTGCATACCTGCTTCTTTAACCGAACGATCAACTTCAGCTTTGGCCTTTTCACAGATTTCTTCAATTCGTCCCGGTTGAATTCTTCCGTCTTTAATCAATAATTCCAAAGCTAAACGCGCTGTCTCTCTTCTAATTGGGTCAAAGCAAGAAACGGTGATTACTTCCGGAGTATCGTCGATTAAAATATCGACACCTAAAAGTTGCTCTAAAGTTCTAATATTGCGACCTTCTCTTCCGATAATTCGTCCTTTCATTTCATCGCTTGGAAGTGGGACCACAGATACCGTCCGTTCGGTCGTCACTTCTTGTGCGTATTTATCGATGGCTAGCGCCAATAAATCGCGAGCCTTATTGTCGGCTTGTTCTTTTGCTTCATCCTCACGATTCTTGATAAAAGCAGCGATTTCTTGAGAAAGTTTTTCTTCAACTCTTTTAAATATTTCGGTTTTAGCTTCGTTGATCGACATTTGTGAAACTTTCTCTAATTCTGTAATAATCGCATCAATTTTTTCTTGTAAAACATTTTCTTTTCGAGACAACTCTTTGTTGCGTCGATCAAGTAAGTCGTTCTTTTCCTCTAAGTTTTTTTCCTTTTCAAGCAAAGCGAGATCGCGTCGATCAATACTTTGCTCTCTTGCCGTCAACTTATTTTCAGCATTGACTGCTTCTTGCTTTCTTTCCTTGATTTCCCGCTCAGCCTCAAGTTTCATCTCATAAACTGTAGACTTAGCATCTAATTGAGCATTTTTAATAATATGCTCCCCTTTAATCTCTGCGTCCTTAATAATCTTTTCAGCTTTTTTTGTAGCTTGCTTTGATTTTAAAGCCGGAATTAACCGACAAATTAAAAAGCCGACTATAAGTCCGATGACAAGAAAAAGGATGATTAAAAGCACGGCTGTTCCTGTATCCATTTTCTTCCTCCTTTTCGTGGTAATTAAAATAATCTTACCAATCGATACATAAAATAAGCGTAATAGTTCCATTAATGTATCATAAATAAATAAATTAACATTAAATATTGAGAATGGAATGGAAAATAATTCCAAATCATAACTAATCTGCTCAGCACTCTATGAGTACATTAATATTATAACAATAAAAACATGATTATTAAAAGACAAATCTTAGAATATTTCCATTAGTATAAAAAAGGAGGTGTATGCCTCCATTTTTATTTATTGTTCTTGACGCTTTTCACTGATTTTTGCAACTAAATTATCATAAACTTCAGGATGTTGTTTTAAAAACTCTTTAGCTGCTTCACGTCCTTGGCCCACTCGTTCTCCTAAAATTTCAAACCAAGAACCGGCTTTTTTGGCAAGATCATATTCTAAGGCCATATCGAGCGCTTCGCCGTACTTTGAAAATCCTTCGCCATATATCAATTCAACTTTACAACTCTTAAATGGCGGTGCCACTTTATTTTTGACTACCTTTATATTAACAACATTTCCGATAATTTGATCGCCTTCTTTTAACGCTTCTCCTTTTCGAATGTCGATGCGAATAGAAGCATAAAACTTTAAAGCACGTCCGCCGGTTGTTACTTCAGGGTTACCATAAATAACACCTACTTTTTCTCTTAATTGATTTATAAAAATAACGGTACAAGAAGATTTATTCAAAACTCCGGCGAGTTTTCTCATTGCCTTTGACATTAATCTAGCATGAGCTCCGACGTTTGAGTCGGACATCACACCTTCTAATTCACTTTGAGGAACTAAAGCGGCAACTGAATCGACGACGATAATATCAATGGCTCCTGATTTAGCAAGCATTTCCACAATTTCAAGCGCTTGTTCTCCATGATCGGGTTGGGCCAAAATAAGTTCGTCGGTATTGACACCGAGTTTAGTAGCATATACTGGATCAATTGCATGTTCAGCATCGACAAAGGCTGCTCTCCCACCTTTTTTCTGTGCTTCAGCAATCGCAGTTAGCGCTAAAGTTGTTTTGCCAGAAGATTCAGGTCCAAAAATTTCAATAATTCGACCTTTCGGATAACCTCCAATACCTAGCGCATTATCAATTAGAAGTGAGCCGCTAGGAATAGTATCGACGTCAATATTAGGACGATCTCCAAGTTTCATTACGGCACCTTTGCCAAATAATTTTTCAATATCGCGAATAGTCTCTTCTAATTTTTCATCTTTTGTTTTCACTTTTTCTTGTGCCATTTTTTTTATCCTCACTTTATCAATATTTGATTTTTTTACTTTTTATAAGTTCTTCGATTTTTTTCAAAGCGACCACTACGCATTTGGATCTAATTTCTTCACGCGTACCCTTAAACTGAAGTTCTAATACTGTCGTTTCACCATAAGCAAATCCAATGTAAACTAATCCGACTGGTTTATCTTCTAAAGCATCAGGTCCAGCATTTCCGGTAAAAGATACAGCGATTGACGAATCGAACAATTTTGCCGCACCTTCTGCCATATATCTAGCAGTTTCTTTAGAAATAGCTCCGTATTGTTTTAAAATCGATTCAGGGACATTAAGAACTTTTTGTTTTGCTTCATTACTATAAGTGACTGCCGAGCCTTTAAAGTAGTGAGATGCGCCAGGATAAGAAGTAATGGTAGTAGCAAATAAACCACCCGTCAAGCTTTCGGCACTGCTTAAAGTGATGTCACCATTTTTGAGTGTTTCAAATAAGTCTTTAATCATTTTTGTTTTCCTCCTTAAATAATTCTCTCGCTGAAATTAGATATATTATACCCGAAACAACCGAAGCAATCATCGCTAAATAACAAAGGACAATGCTCAAACTGAATGGCAAATTCAATAACGAAAAAGGATAATCATTTAAAAAGACACAAATGATTGCAATCATTTGAAGTACCGTTTTCATTTTTCCCCAAATTGAAGCGGCGATTACTTTTCCTTTTTCAACAGCAAGCATACGGACAGCATCGACAACAATATCTCTAGCTATCATCAAAACAACCACAATTGCCGGAATTCTTAAAGGCCCTTGGATGGCTAAAATAATGAGCGTTGAATTGACCAACAATTTATCAGCGATTGGATCCATAAACTTACCATAGGTAGTTACAAGATTATATTTTCTAGCGATATGTCCATCTAAATAATCCGAAAATGAAGCAATAACGAAAATAATCAGCGCGATAAAATAAATGACAGAAACATTAAACCCACCACCGGAAAGCTGTGGAATATTAATATTAAAAGCATCGTAAGGAAATAAGAGTAAAATTACCAATATAACCATTAAAATCATTCTAACTGTCGTAATTTTGTTGGGTAAATTCATTATTTAACTCCTTTATTGAGTGTTTGACCCGATAAGCCATGTTCTGTCGCGGACAATTATTTATCTATGCAATTTATGCATGCCTGAAGCGATTCAATTCTCGCTTCTTGCTTCCCTTACCAAATTTAGGTTTCTCGCTTGTGGGGTTTACCGCGTTCCACTTCATGATTTCTCATGAACTACGTCACTGTGGCACTTTCAAAGACTTAACCATGTCATAATGATTTAGGTCTCGCCTTGCCGTTAGATGCTCCCATCTACCCAAAGTTATTTTTTCCTTTGGCACAAACACTACCATCATCGCAGATGGTGCGAGCATGGACTTTCCTCTAGCTATTGCCAGCAATTGTCTGGGTCAAAAACTATTTTATTTCATTTGGATCGATACCTTGTTTGAATAAAGCTTGTTCTAAAGCCGAAATTCTTTTTAGTAAATCGATGTTTCCTAAAGAAGAGCTGTTATCACTGCCTTCGAGACTTTTCAATTTTTCATTCAAAACAGCATTGGTAACTTCGATTTGATCCAATCGTTCTTTTAAAAGTTTATTAGTGCGGGTTAATTCGCTTATAGTATTTTCAGCATCTTGATGATATTGATTAAAGGTTAAATAATCCTTTAGTATTTCGTCAAGAAAACTATCTACTTGAAGAGGATCATAGCCTGGTTTTTTACCGGCAAATTCACGATCAAGAATCGCTTTTGCATCATATTTAAGATTGAAATCCATCACTAATTTTTCCTTTCTCGGAACTTTAATTATTATACAATAATTATCGATTATATGCAAAATAAATAAGAAACCTTAGAAGATCTACTCAAGGCTTATCATTATCAGAAAATCTTTTTTATATAACAAATAAAAAAACTTATTCTATAACATACAAGTTGTAATACAATATTACATTTAATTAGCTTATGATTTTCAAATATAACAAATGCGTGATATTTTTACTTTAGTGCATTTCAAAAATCAAAAAATCCTCAATTGAGGATTTTTCGTAAAGCATTTTCTTTTTAAAAACTTTTTAATTACAACATCCGCAGACTTGAATCGTTTCCATATTGCTTGAAACCGCCATCGGTTGCTTCATACAAAAAGCGCAGACACAGAAATTACAAGTAGCCCTCATTCTAATATACCGGCATAAATTCATCACTGTACAAGTAAAAGTAATTGTCACCGTTTCATTTTGATTAATCGTTCCAAGACAGATGTTATTAGTACCACCACACTGACTATTGACAACATTTCCATTGACCATCAAACTACCTCGCATCAAGCATAGGGAATTGTCAATTGGTAGTGAAACGACACAGTCCGTTATCGAATTTGAACAATTATTTTGAATAGTCAACGTGTAATTAACTTGTTCACAAACTCTGCAACAACAACGATCGCTTTGAAGCGTCATTAATAAGCCACAATCTGAACAATTAGAAACCCAAATGGATTGATTTCCAGAGTTACAATTAGTATTCATCCAAACACCTCTTTCAAACGTTATAACGTTCAATTATGTATATGTGCCTATTTTGTTTTTGCAACAATCCGAATTATTCATTTTATAAATGTAACAAATGGAGTATACTTATTTTAGAAACGGAGTAGTCAATGAAAGCTTTAAATAAATTACTCAAGAACAAACGAACTTTAATATTTATCGATTTTGAAGGTACTCAATTTACTCATGAAATTATCGCTTGGGGAGCTATAAAAGTTAACATCGACGAAAATGGAAATATAATCAATACTTATCCTGGTTTTCATGTTTATATTAACACTGATTCAAAAATCGGATCCGTGGTCACTAAAATGACCGGCATCGATAAAGTTGTACTTGAAAAGCACGGAGTTGATTTTATTGAAGCGATAGCAAAATTTGTAGAATATGTAGGCGAAGAACTGCAGAATGTTTTGCTTTTGACATTTGGAAGTAACGATTTACGCATGTTTCATGACACAATGTTAAAATTTAATCTTCAAGAAGATAATACTGCTCGTCAAATATGCAAAGCGATGGTTGATTTTATGGCTTTTATCGGTCAATATATCCGTGATTCGCAAGGAAATAATTATTCTTTAACAAATTATTTGAAGATTTTTAAAATAGAGCCCTATGGCAAAAGCCACGATCCGCTAAATGATTCTATCGATTTATTAAATCTTTATAAAGCTTTTATCAATTCACCAGAAATCGTTACTAATGAATATTTAAAATTAATCAGTAATTTAAAGATTTTACCTGATCCGATTAAAAAAACCGTCACGAAATTATGTAACGGCGAAAATGTAACCAGTGAAGAATTTAAAAATTACGTTAAAACTTTCTTATCATAAATAACTATTTATATGGCAAAATATAATTAATGGAGGTATCTATGGTCAATTATCCTAACAAAAAAGATGTCTCAAAACTCGAAAAATCTTTTCACAATTTTGCGAATCGTGGCATGAATTTTGAACATGCCGTTAATACTTCAAACGATTATTATGATGAAGTCAAGCGAGCGATTATTACTAAAAGACCTACCCCAATTCACGTGGTCAAGGTTGATTATGCTGATAATGCAAGGATTAAAGATGCTTATTTTGAAAAGCAGTCTACCGCTGATTACAATGGCGTTTACCGCTCACGCTATATTGATTTTGAATGTAAAGAAACCAAATCCAAAACTTCTTTAAGTTTTGGTAATATCTCTTCTCATCAAATAAAGCACTTAGAGAAAGTTATCTTTCATGGAGGTATTGCCTTTTTTCTCATCCATTTTGCAACACTTGGAGAAGTTTATTTACTAGATGCCAAAATCGTATGTGAATTTTATAATAAACAAGAACGAAAATCGATTCCTTATAATTTTATTCAAGAAAAAGGAGTATTGGTGGAACAAAGCTTTATGCCGAGACTGAAGTACCTAGACGCTGTCGATAAGGTCTTCTTCAATGAAGCGCAAAAAGTCGATCTTTAATATCATTTTAAGCGGGGTTTTTATTACAACTTTTATAGTATCGCTAGGAATTGGTACTTATGTTTTTTATACTGTTAAAGACTTATCGACGCCACAAATTGAAAAATTAATCGAGCAGAAACACACTCGTATTTACGATTCTTCTTCTCGTCTTATTGAAACTTTGGGAGAAGATAAAGCCAAACTTGTAAAGTACGAAGAGTTACCTCAAACGTTGATTAACGCTTTAATCAGTATTGAAGACGAGCATTTTTTTGAACATCATGGTATTAATTATTCGCGAATACTTTATTCGGCTTTCAATAATTTATTTTCTTCTAACGCACGACAAGGCGGTTCCACGATTACGCAACAATTAGTAAAAAATTTACTTTTAACTTCAGAAATCTCGTTATCTCGAAAAATTCAAGAAGCTTATCTTGCTTATCAATTAGAACAAATGATGAGCAAAGAAGAAATATTGGAACAATACTTTAATCGCATTTATTTTGATGCAACAATTCAAGGTGTTGGTTATGCTTCATACCGCTTTTTTAATAAAAGCGTTGATTTATTAACTCTGCCGGAATGTGCGATTTTGGCAGGTGTTGTAAAATCTCCTTCTTTATATTCTCCTTTTAAACATATTGAAGAATGTAACAATCGAAAAAATCTTGTGTTAAATGCAATGCTTAACAATCATTATATAACCGATGAGCAATATCAATTAAGCGTTAAAAAACACGCAAAAGATCTCGTGATTGAAAAAGGATCTAATTATCAAGAAGAAACATATGATTTTCAAAGTTATCTAGATGTGGTATACCGCGAAACTAAAGAATTAACTGGCCTTAACCCTTTTTCGGTAGCTTTGGATATCGAAACATATCTCGATACTTCAGTACAATCTTATATAGATGGCATTCAATCAGGAACGAATTTTACTTTTGATGATGAAAACCAACAAGCAGCTTTAGCGGTAATCGACAATCAAAATCAGGCTTTGATTGGTCTTATGGGTGGACGAAACTATGAAGGACAAATGTTATATAACCGCAGTTACGAAATGCAAAGGCAACCGGCTTCAACAATGAAACCGATTTTTACATACGCTTTAGCCATGGAACATCTCCATTATAATGAATTAAGTGCCGTTATCGATGAACCATACACTTATCCAAATACATCGATCACAGTGCAAAATGCCGATAAACAATATTTAGGTAAAATCACTCTTCTTGATGCTCTCGGTTATTCAAGAAATACTTCAACTCTTTATACTCTTGAAAAAGTTATTGCAAAAATCGGCGTCGATAAAGCGATACAATATCTTAAAGATATAGAAATTATGGACGAAGGAGAATTTACTTATCCTTATGCAATCGGCGGCATGAAATATGGCGTCTCGCCGATTCAACTTGCCGGAGCTTACGCAATGCTTGCAAATAATGGATCATACGTAAAACCCTCGACCATAAAAAAAATTACCGATCAAGAAACCGGGAAAATCATCTACTCTCGCGATTTACAGGGAAAACAAGTAATTTCAAAAGAAGCCGCCTTAACGATGACGAGTGCTTTAACAAGAATGATTGATCAAAATTACTACAACATCGCTTTAGCAAAACCATCTAATGTTACAATCGCTGGCAAAACCGGAACCAACGCTTATGACTCAAATGTGAGAGCTCGCTATAACTATCCTTCTAATGCCGATCGTGATGTTTGGTTTGCTGGTTACTCACCTTCACATACAATCGCCGTATGGACTGGATTCGATGAACCAAAATTAGGTGAAAAAAACTATTTTGGTTACAGCGACTCACGTCGATTAGTAGCTAAAAAATTATTTAAGAATGTGATGGAAAAAATATCTAGCAAAAACAAAAGTTTCAGTTACGAAGCTAATCTTCAAAAAGTTGAAGTGGTCAAAGGTCTTGACAAATTTTACTTGCCTAATTCCCTTGTTCCTTCACAATTTATTTCCTATGCTTATTTTCGCAAAGAAGAAGTTCCTTATGAAACACTTCCCACTCCGGAATTTGACGTTTTAGATAATCTCAATGTCAATTTCTTAAATAATTCAATATCGATTTCAATTTTAAATGAATTAAAAGAAGATGAGATTTACACTACTTTTTTTGGCAATCGTGGTTATCTTTTTAAAATAAAAACCCTCGACGAAGAATACGAAATCTTTGTTGAGGGATATAACTTAGAATTACAGGAACTACCAGAAGAAATCGAATCCATTGAAATTTACGAAACTTTTAAAAACAATCATAATCTTCATGGCGAGCCTTACATTTTAACTTTCTTTTTATAATATTTACAATATCTTGTAAGTTTACAAACATCACACATCGGTTTTTGGGCCTTACAATAATATCGACCAAAATGAATAAATTGATGATGTGTTAAAATATATCTTTCAGTTGGAAAAAGTTTTTCTAATTTTTGCTCAACTTGCAATGGCGAAGCATTTTCATCGACAAGTTCCAATCTTTTGCTGATTCTTTCCACATGAGTGTCAACGGCAATATGAGGTTCTTTAAATAACTCGGCTAAAACCACATTAGCGGTTTTTCTTCCCACTCCCTTCATTTCAACTAAAAGATCACGAGAATTAGGAACCTTTCCATCATAGTTTGAAAGTAACGAATTAGCGATTGCCTTAATATTACAAGCTTTATTTTTAAATAATCCCAAAGGCTTTATAATCTTTTCGAGTTCCGCTAAAGGAGCATTTTTTAATGCTTCTAAAGTCGGGAAGCGTGAAAAAAGTAAAGCGGTAACCGCATTAACTTTTTTATCTGTCGTCTGTGCCGAAAGCATCACTGCAATCAAAAGTTCATAATCTGAATGATAAATTAATTCGCAACTGGCATTCGGTAAAATTTCATCGAAATATTCGATAATTTGAGCAATCTTATTATTTTTCATCATCAGTCCAATGGTATGAGGCAATATCAATCGCTTTTCCAATATCGTTTTTATGACGTTCGTCGATAGTGGAATATCCTTCTTTTTCACGATCATTATGTATTAAACGTTTTAATAAAATTTTATCAACTAAACGAACCGTAACTTTTTTATTTCGCATAGCGCACTCTTCAAGCGCGGAAAGGATGGATTGATCGTCGATACCTGATTGAATCCATTCCATAATTTTGTCGATATCGAGACGCGTTAAACTAGAGCCAATCGCAGTTTCAAAAGCCGTGAAGATATTTTCTTTTTGCTCTTCGTTCAAAGAATGTTCGCTTTTTCGCCGATCTTCAATAGAAGCAGTATAAAAAGCTTCGATCTTTTTAAAGGTAGGTTCTAAAGAAGTTACCATTTGATCGTTTTTAGTCGCATATTCAATAAAACCTTTATCGATTAATTCGACAATTAACTGATCGATTTCTTTTTCTCCAAGCGACATTTTTAAAGCCAAAGTATCCGCGGTTACCAATATCGCATCATGTCTAAGAATATTGTCAATCGACAATATGATCATCACTTCATTTTCGTTTAAACCCAAATATTTGTATCGATCAATTAAGATATAACGATAATCTAACTCCTGTATAGTTGCCATCATAATTTTCACCTTATCAAAATTATAAAAAAAAAGTGAGCAAACTTAAATCTTATTTACACACTTTTTTAAATACTCGTAAAAAGTTTTTATAGAAAATTTTTTCAATTTCATCTTCTTTGAAATTTTCCGTTTTCAATCGTTCATATAAAAGGTTCATTTTTGAAGCATCGCTTAATTTTTCCGGAGTGTCGATTCCATCAAAATCACTTCCTAAAGCAATCGCATTGATACCGGCAATAGCCTTAATATGATTTATATGATCTACAATTAATGATAAATAATCATCAGATGGTTTATTTTTTACAAACTTCTCACAAAAGTTAATTCCGATAACCCCACCTTTTAAAGCAATCTTTTTTATTAAATCATCGCTTAGATTACGCTGGTTAGGTGATATGGAAAAAGCGTTAGAATGAGAAGCGATAATCGGATCTTTTGAAATATTAAGCACATCTTCAACAACTTTATGCGAGCAATGTGAAATATCGATAATCATCCCTAATTCATTCATTTTTTTCACTACTTCTTTTCCAAATAAAGTTAATCCTTGATAATTTTTTGAAATATTGTTTTCTTGGCTAATATCGTGTGCCGGATATCCGATTTCATTAGGATAATTCCATGTTAATGTCATACTCCGACATCCACGTGCATAAAGTTTTTCTAGTTTTGATAAATCTCCTTCGATGATTTCTCCGCCTTCAAGAGTTATTAAGGCCGCTATCTTTTTCTTTGCCACGATTTTTAAATAATCGTCATAACAAGTGACTTTTTCAATCACACTATTATTTTCAAGTAATTCGTTTTCAAAGTTATCAAGGTAAACTTGAGCTTTATTGTAAAGATCTCCTTCGGTTTTTTTAATAAATAAGGCGAAACATTGTAAGGTGTAATGACTCTGCATCATTTTATTTAAATCGAGGTGAAGGTTATTTTTTATTAGTTTTTGTTTTTTGTCTTTAAGTGATGTCAATGTATCGCAATGCATGTCCACAAGAGCAATTGGATTAAGAACTTGACATAATGGAATTATTTCATCGAGTTTTAATCTCTGCCATTCATCAATAAAAAGTTGAAAATATTTATTGTCTACTTTTTTAGCTTCTTCAAGAATCTTTGCAAAGGATATTTGCTTTAAGAAAATCTTTTGTTTTGAAATCGCCTGTTCAAGAGACAAATCATAGGTCAAATCCTGAGTTGTTTTAAATCTAATCGCCCTTACAATTCGTAACGGATCTTCGTGCAAACGAATATCTGGGTTACCTATCATTTTCAAGTTTTTGTTTTTTAAATCAGCTTTTCCGTCATAAAAATCATGCACCTTCATCTCGTGGTCTAGATAAAGTGCATTAATTGTGAAATCTCTTCTTTTAGCATCTTCTTTTAAATCTTTAACAAAGCGAACATATTCTGGATGGCGAAAATCTTTATAATCTCCTTCAACTCTTAAAGTAGTAATATCAACTTTTCGTTTATGCCAAATTAATGAAGTGCTTCCGAATTTTTGATATTTAGCAGTGCAGTTTGAAAACATCTCTTCAATTTTTTCCGGCAAAACATCGGTCACTAAGTCAAGATCTTCAATTGGACGATCACTTAAAAAATCTCGCACAGCACCACCAACAAGGTAAAGGTTTGCTCCGTGAAGTTTAAAAATTCCACTTATTTCCTTAAAAATATCTAGTTCACTCATCAAGCGTCGTCCTCAATCCTTCAAATAATCCGATATTTTGCAAAGCTTTTTTAACTCCTTCAACATATGCATGTTTGTCTTTAATTTCATGAATCATCGTCAATGAATCATTTTCATTATCAAATATTATATCATGGCGATAGACAAAATCGTCACCTCGAGAGGAAATTATCTTTATCTTTTCATTTCCTAAGAGGTTTTTCAATAAAATCGCTGTCCCTGAAGGAATATCTTTTTTTGATTTATGATGACGTTCCTTAATAGTAATATTAGCACCAGGTTTTAAGATTTCTAGACATTTAACCAATCGCCAAAAGGAAAGCGAAAAATTGTAAACTAAGTAGGCAGAAAGATGATTGTCTTTGGCAGTACTGTTTATTAAAGATATTTCAAAAGGAAGCAGCCCTGTTGTTCCAGAAATAAAATGAATCCCGTTTGTTAAACATAATAAAGCACTTCTTAAACATTCATGTCGTTCAGTAAAGTCAATTACAACATCGTGTGGTCTTTCAATCAATCTTTCGATTGTCAAAGGATTTTCTTTATCATAACCATAAACCAAAAAAGATTCTTTTAAGTCCTCATAGATTAGGCTTCCCATTTTTCCTTTAAAACCATTGATACCAATAATCATCATTATCACCTAATCAACTATATGATTAAATAAAATCGATATTACCAAAAATTATATTGACACCAATCACCTTTTGCATTATTATATTTTCGTTCTGGGTGTTTAGCTCAGCTGGGAGAGCATCTGTTTGACGTACAGAAGGTCGGCGGTTCGATCCCGTCAGCACCCACCATTAAAAAGTGCCTTGTTCAAAGGCTTTTTTTATTTAAAAGACAGAACAAAATCGATTTAACAATCGATAAGAACTTGGACTAGCATCCAAGTTTTTAATTTAATAAGATATAAATGTATGGCAAAGGAAATAACTTTTTACCGTAATTCAGATTTAAAAGTAAATCGATATTTTGCTCAACCAAGCTTTAGAATGCGACTAAAAGAAGCCTCTTCTCATGGTAAAGAAGTATTTTATAATGAAGTAAGAAAACTTAATAATTG
>CANQWG010000010.1 GCA_947627505.1 uncultured Bacilli bacterium
ATTACCTCCAAGACTTGTTTCTAATAATAATATAACACATTTATAAACTAATAAAAAAGCCTCTAATTTTTTGAAGTATTACGTTTATTTATTAATCGCTTTATTTTTTGATTAATTATTTTAAAATTAAATCCATAATTGATAATTATAAAACTAGTTAAATACAAAGTTCCGCTAATATAGTAATTGTTTATTTCGGTAATCGCATAAAAAACCACCATCATCATAAGCATATATATAAAATTTTTAATCCATGGTACGTGATAATTTTTTATAAAATAAGATTCTACTAAAATATACCAAAAGATCATTGTAAATATCGAAGCCATAGAAATTGAGATTGTGGTTTGAAAGATTAAATATACAATAGCATTGGCAATTATAGAAACAACAAGAACAATTAAACTTTTTATAAAGAAGTTGAAATTTTTATTTAATATTTTATAAAAATTATGGATTACAATCGTCACAGTCGAACTAATCGCTAATCCTGGAAAGATTACTCTAAAAATCACTAAAGAATCGATGTAATTAGGTAAAAACGCCTCTATAAAAAGACACAAAGGAAAATAAATGACCAAAACACCAAAAACTAGCGTAAGAATAATGCTTCTAAGTTTTGGAAAATTGAGTTTGATGTTTTTATTATCATTATCGCTTCGCTTCATCGTAGGATATAAAACAACCGATATTGCGGAAATCGCAGTAGTGACTAAAGTTAACATATTGTAAGCAAAAGCATAAACAGCGTATGTTTTAGTATCGAAAATAATATTAACAAACTGACGATCTAAAGTTAAAATCAAAGTTGTACAAAGATTAGCGATAGTCAAAGGAATCCCAAGCTTCATAAATTCAACGATGTCGCTTTTACCTTGTTTAAATGTTATTGAAGAACCAAAAGTGATTTTTCGATAAGTGAAGAGATACCACACAAAAAGTAAACTGACAATTGCTACTGAAATTAAAGTATAAACTCGATATGAAATTGTAACACCTACAAATCGATAAAGAAGTGCTAACACAACAATCGCTATCGTCGTCAACACTGATTGAATGATAGTTCTTATAGAATATTCGTTAAAGCGACTTGTAATTTGCGAAATCATTTGATAATAGCTATACATATTATTACCAACCATATAGATAGCAAGACATATGAATATAAATTTTAATTCGTTTGGTAATAATAACAAAGCAATAAGTGAAATCAAAATTGCCATGATTAAATGAAGATAAAATAAAAATCTACTATAAAAACGGAATTTACCCTCTTCTAATTCTCCGTAAGATTTGCCTCCAAATTTTAAATAAATCCCATCAACTATACCGAGATGCAAAATTCCGATATATGTCGTATATAACGTAAAAGTTTTATAATAGCCATAGTCTTCAACACCGACGATTTTGGGTAATAAAAAGCCAACTAAAACACCAGACAGCACCTTAAAAAGATTGCTGATAACAACTTTTAAAATATCAAATAAAGTCTTTTTATTACTTCTTGTTTCTTCCATATCCGGTTCTCTTAAATATATTTCAAAATATCATCTTATCTATTGATTATAATTTTCCAAATTTATCTTTTAAATTTTAACTTAATTCCATTATCAAACATTTAATTATTTGGACTATATCTTTTCATCCAATTGCGATATTCACCGGATTCAACATGATTTATCCATTCTTGATGTTCCAAATTCCATTGAATTGTCGATTTAATTCCAGAATCGAAATCATATTTCGGCTTCCATCCTAGTTCAGTTTTAATTTTAGTGGGATCCATCGCATAACGTAAATCATGACCTGGTCGATCTTTTACAAAAGAAATCAATGATTCGGGCTTTTTCATAAGCTTTAATATAGTTTTAACCACATCTAAATTACTCTTCTCGTTATGTCCGCCGACATTATATATTTCGCCATCTCTACCTTTTCTTACAATAAGATCAATTGCATCACAATGATCTGCAACATAAAGCCAATCACGTACATTTTGACCATTTCCGTAAATTGGTAATTGCTCATTTTTTAAAGCTCTTTGAATCATTAGAGGAATTAATTTTTCCGGAAAATGATAAGGTCCGTAATTATTACTGCAACGAGAAATTGTCACTGGCAATTTATATGTTCTGTAATAGGCTAAAACCAATAAGTCAGCTGCAGCTTTTGAAGCGCTATAAGGGCTGCTTGCATGGAGAGGTGTTTCTTCGTTAAACAATAAATCTAGGCGATTTAAAGGAAGGTCTCCATATACCTCATCAGTCGATACCTGATGATATCTTTTAATTCCGTATTTACGACAAGCGTCCAAAAGAACCTGTGTCCCTAAGATATTGGTTTTTAGAAATATTTCCGGATTATCAATCGAACGATCGACATGCGATTCAGCCGCAAAATTTATCACATAATCAAATTTTTCAATCTCAAATAATTGATAAACAGCTTCGCGATTGCAGATGTTTTCATGTATAAATTTAAAGTTTTTTTCTTTCATAATCGGTTCTATCGTTTCAATATTCCCGGCATATGTCAATGCGTCGATACATACATATTGATCTTCGGGATATTTTCTAACCATCATATGTAGAAAATTTCCACCGATAAATCCCGCTCCTCCTGTAACTAGAAATTTCATTCTTACACTCCTTTAAAAATAAATATTATTGTTGATAAATGGTTCAAAAACTGTATGAATATTGTTGTTTTCAAGAACCAACATATATAAACAAGCAATTGATACGATTATCGTTACTGCTTGAATCGCAAAATTTCTTTTTTTAACTACTAGCATACTTGCTACGGAGCAGCAATTAAAAATTACCATCATCTGTTGAATGCGATAAAAATCCATCACTAAAAAAATCAGCGGAATAATTGCAAGCATTACGATATTTGCTTTAAAAACAAAATCTTGAAATTCAGTAGTCTCCATTCTACGCAGATATTTAATGTAAATATAAGGGAATGCTTGTAATACAAAAACTAATAATATTAACTTAATGATTTTAAGTTGTTGTACTAAAGTATATTTACTTCCTAAGCCAAATACACGATCAAGTTTGTCAGGAGAAATAAAAATTGACGCAATCTGCTTTAATAAGGGTGTAAAACAAAGTATCGATATAATGCTTGCCAACAAAATAGTGTACCCTAAAGTAAAACCCTTTTTATCTTTAGTTAGTACAACTGGAACCAAAATAAGATAAAAAATCGTTGAAGCATGGATACAAGCCGATAGAATTATCAAAAGCGTTGATCCGATTATTGCCAAATATTTCGATTTAGTTTTAAATAACCAAAAAATCGCCATCCACCCGACAATCATCGCCAAAGTTTGGCGCAACTGTGTTGCATCCATACAAAGTGGGAAAATCAAAAGACACGCTAAAACAAAATTACGATTATCCGGGCACAATCTATTGACTAAAAATCCAGTTGCGCCGGCATAAATTATTCCATTAACTAGTAGCCAATCATAATAAGAAAAATGAAGTAAATTGAAAATTCCGATAAAGATCGTGTAAATTATTTCAGTTTCTCCTTGATGTTTTAAGTAATCATTATATCTAGTGATATATACCGCTTCGTCAGCCAGGCCACGGCTGCCACCGATTAATAAAGCCATATAAATTAAAATAGCAATAAAAAGAAATTTATTTTTTTTAAAAACAAATCCCGCGATAACTGCACTTATAAATAAAATAAATGGGAAGAATTCCAACAAAACAATCACCTCTACTGCTATTCTTTAAAATATTATACACCTTGAAGGTTTAATTTAATAATCTTTTAAGATATTCACTTACTGCCTCTTTCCATTGAGGTAGTCTTTTAAAGCCTGCTTCATCCAAAGACTTTTTACTCAGCCTGCTATTTAAAGGTCGTTTTGCTTGATTCAAAACAAGTTTTCGATATTCTTCAGTTGTGATTGGAATAACTTTCGTATCTCTTTGCGATTCTTTAAAAATAAAACAAGCCAATTCCGCCCAAGAACAGATACCTTCATTTGTAGCATGATATATTCCATATTTATCTGTTTCCATCATATCGCACATCAATTTGCTTAAATCATATGTATATGTCGGACTACCAATTTGATCATTAACAACAAAGATTTCTTTTTTTCCACTATCGGATAATTTAAGCATTGTCTTGATAAAATTATTACCATTTATTCCAAACACCCACGATATTCTAATTATGAAATATTTCTTCATAATTGATGTTACAAAGTCTTCACCTATCGATTTAGTTTTACCATAAACACTTAATCCGAGTTTAGGATCATCTGTTTCAAAAAATTTTTCGCCTTGACCATCAAAAACATAATCGGTAGAAATATAAATAAGTTTCGCACCTACTTTATGACATGCTTCAGCAATATATTTTGTTCCCATGGCATTGACAGCATAGCATTCCTCTTTCATTTCTTCGGCTTTATCAACTGCCGTCCAAGCAGCGTTATGCAAAATAATATCAGGTTTATACTCTAAAATTAATCGATTCACATCATTTTGAATTGTAATATCAAGTTCGTCTTTATCGATGGCTACAACATTTTTATAGCCTCTTTCCTTTAATTCACGAACACAATCATAACCTAACTGACCTTTGGCACCGGTTACTATAATTTTAAGATTTTGATTCATAGTTTCTCCTAAAATGAAATTTTCATTTCTGTTAAGAAAGGATGATTTTTATCTTTTTCAGATAGAATAGGCTCGCCTTTATAAGGCCAAGCAATATTTATTGTTGGATCATTCCACCTGATTCCTCCTTCATCCTCCGGATGATAAAATTCATCGCATTTATAAGTAAATATCGCAGTATCGCTAAGCACTACAAACCCATGCGCAAACCCTCGTGGAATCAAAAATTGTCGCTTATTTTCCTTTGAAAGTATAACACCTATCCACTTGCCGTAAGTGACGCTATTTTTTCTTAAATCTACTGCAACATCAAAAACTTCCCCCTCTAATACTCTTACAAGTTTCGCTTGCGGAAAATTTTTTTGAAAATGAAGTCCTCTTAACACTCCTTTTTTAGATTTAGATTGATTGTCTTGTACAAATTTAAAGTTTAAATTATGTTCTTTAAACTCCTTCTCATTATATGTTTCCATAAAGTAACCACGATAATCTCCATACACTCGTGGTTCTAAAATATAAACTCCTTCGATTTCTGTTTTAATAAATTCCATAGTCAATACCTCGACATATTAATATTTTATCTTATCTAAAGCAACATTAAGTAAATGCTTACCATATTGATTATTGGACATTTTATTACCCGTTTCTAATAATTGTTCTTTACTAATCCATCCATTTTTATAAGCAATTTCTTCGGGACAACAAATTTTTATACCTTGATGCTCTTCTAATAATTTTATGTAATTTGAAGCATCGATTAAAGAATCGTGAGTTCCCGTATCCAACCATGAATAACCGCGTCCTAAAATTGTTACATGTAATCTATGACTCTGTAAATACATATTATTTAAAGTTGTAATTTCAAGTTCTCCTCTAGGTGATGGTTTTACCAATTTCGCCATTTCACTGACACCTTTAGGATAAAAATAGATTCCAGTAACACAATAATTTGATTTTGGATTTAATGGTTTTTCCTCAATTGAAACAGCATTATTATCGACATCAAATTCTACAATCCCATATCGTTTTGGATCTTTTACAAAATATCCATATATAGTCGCCTCTCCGTTTATCGCTCGATTAACGGAATTTTTTAAATGATTAATAAGACCTGCTCCATAAAAAATATTATCTCCCAATATCATCGCACATGGTTCATCACCAATAAAATCTTCACCTAAAATAAAAGCTTGTGCCAACCCATCAGGAGAGGGTTGCACTTTATATTGAAGATTGATACCAAATTTAGAACCATTTCCCAATAGTTTTTCCATTCTTGGAAGATCAATAGAAGTAGAAATAATTAAAATATCTTTTATTCCGGCCATCATTAAAACACTTAATGGATAATAGATCATCGGTTTATCATAAATTGGTAAAAGTTGTTTTGAAGTTACCAATGTCAAAGGGTATAGTCTCGTTCCAGAGCCACCAGCTAATATAATACCTTTCATAAGTTACTCCACCTTTATAATATTTTATCATATTTTTACTTTACATTTAAAGCCATCTTTAAAGCCTTTAAAAGCTGCCTTTAATTTTGAAAATTTTTGTTTTTCAAAAACAAATACAAAAATCGTTCTCCCTAAAGTTTTAAAAAACGCTTTAAATAGCGATATATCACGATATTTTTTGGCAAGATATATATCGTTTCTTACAATGTAATAACGCCTAAAACTATTATGATTGTAAATTGGATGTTCCTTACCGAATACTTTTACTACCTTGCTTATTTGACCAATTTCATGAAGTAATCCAATATATGGTATCCGATATGTAATATAATTATTGTTTTTAAGATTTAAACCGAAGTCACGATCTACTCCATCAATAAACAAATATTCATCAAATCCTCCAACTTTTTTCCAAATATCAAGCACTAAAAATGATCCTGATGTGATACACCAATCGATTTTTATCGGTTCATTTTTTAATTGTATGTCTCGTTTATTATTGCGATCTATAATTTCACAAGTCAATTGTCCAATTTGTGGTAAATTACAATATTTAAGATAATTCTCAACAAGTTTTTCATAACACACCGAATCTTGATCTAAAGTTATTGCATACAAATACCCGTCATTTATAGCATTTTTGCAACCTTCGTTTAATGCTGCAGCAATACCTTTATTTGCTTTTAAATCAATCGTTGCAATTTTTTTATTATCTTTAAAACATTGAACTATTTCATCAATATTAGAAGAGCCGTTTTCAACTAAATACACTCTGTCGACTTGTGCTAAAATTGCAGAAACGTTTTCTTTCAATCGCTCCATTTTCGGATTATACAGCACGATAATTGCACACACTTTAGTAGTTTGCATACTTAATCACTCTTTCTAACCAGTTTTCAAAATAATAATATTCTTTGTAATGATTTTCCAATCGAAAATAAGGACTAGTAATAAATTCATAAAGATCAGCAATATTATCTTCACCAAGAATAAAGATATTCTCTTTCCGATAAAATTTAAAATTTGCGATATTGCGATTATCAGTTATTAATTTTTTTTCAAATGTTAATGCCTCTAATGGTCTTAGTGTCAACCCGATTTGATTAGTTCTATTAAGATCAACGATCACTTTTGTACCGATAATTTTTTCGATAATTTCTTGATAAGTTAATCGATCGTTTATTCCTTCTAAACCGGTAATCTTAAAATCGCATATTAAATTTGTGCGTGACAACTCGTTTGTTAGTGCTTGAAGTTGTTCTTGACGTCCTTTGCGATTTACACCTATATAAAAGAGATCACTTACATAAGAATTAGACTCTCCTTTTTCTAAAGGAAAATAGTAAGTATCAACAAAAGCTATATGAAACTTTTTTGCATCCCCTTCATCAAAAGTACAAAGAAAAACATTGTTGCTTAAAATTTCACTTGGTAGCATTTCTCGATCCGTATAGAGATTCCAATAATAAACGATTACTTTTTTATTTTTCAAGATTTTTAAAGCATGTTTAGCCGACTTACGCGAAGGTAAAATAAAGATATCATATTCCTCAATATGTTTCTTCCACTCTCCGTAAATGAGTGATAAAAAACCAGAATAAATGTGAATTCCTAAAAATAAACAGATTTTTTTTATAAATTGACCACAATTGCGATAAAGTTTTTGAGAAGAAACATTCACGATTCTTTGCCGTTGCTCTCTAAAAAAAGCACCAAAATCGTCAGAATCGACATCTAAATAAAGTATTTTTTTATTCATTCATCTCATCCTCTCATAATTTTAAGTTTAAAGGAATTTTTGTATTAAAACAAATATTGTTAGTTGTCATTTACAATCTTCTCGTAAGCTTCAAGTAATTTTTTAGCTTCAATTGAAATGTCATATTTCGTATTAACGAATGAAAGATATCCATTGCTACGATCAATTTCCGGAGCACTAATTATCCTTTCTGCGATTGTTCGTTTATCATCAGCAAGATTAAACGAATATACATTTTGATTAACCACAAGTTCACTAGTGATTGTATCTGAATAAAAAAGATTTAGACCATTGACTTGTGCTTCAATTCCAACAACCGGTAGTCCTTCATAAAGGCTTGGTAATATAAAGCAATCCATAGCTTGATAAAATCTAGACGGATCTTTTTGAACCGCCAAAAAAATAATTTTATCATAAATATCCAATTTTTTAGACCTTTCTATGACTTCATTATGTAGTGGACCATCGCCTATTAAAAATAAAACGGCATTTTCTTTTTTTACTAAAATTTCTTTAAATACTTCTAGCAAAAATAAATGATTTTTTTGAGGAACAAATCTTCCGATATGTCCAATCACAAATTTGTCTTTTAAATCGAACACTTTGCGAGTTTTTTCACGCAGTTCGTCGTTATATTTAAAACGCTCTATATCAACAGCATTATTGATGATAGTAATTTTTCCTTTTTCAAAATAATCCTTACCAAACAACCACTTACCAGCCAATTCTGAGCATGCAAAATAATGTGTTGCATATCGTTTTGAAAAAGGTCTTAGTAGATTTTTAATGATAGTTTTTAAAACTTCTTTATTATTCGCCGTCGAATGAGAATGAGCAATCCTAATTTTAATTCCTGCACGTTTAGCGGCTCTAAGCGCAAAAACGCTCAATGTATTCATATTGGAATGAACGATATCATACTTTTCTTTTCTAAACAACTTCTCTAAACGCTTCATATATTTAAATGGATGCAAATAAGAGGGAATAACATAAACTTTACCGCCAAATTCTTTAATCTTATTTTTAACTACAAAGCTTGAATCTTTGTCTACAAAAAAATCAAACTGTACTTTTGTTTGATCGATAAATTTATAGTAATTTAAAATAACAGCCTCAACTCCCCCACCAGCTGTTCCAATAATCTGTGCAACTTTAATCTTCTTGTTTTCCATCTTTAAAATTCTATCTTCATTACTACTTTTTACTTTTAACTAAAATTATATTCACGATATTAACTTTAATTAATGTGCTTTTTTGGACTAAAAATAGTCACGTTAATATTTATACAAGAAAAAATTTTAATTGTCAATATTACAATTAATGTTAACATTGATTATAGCTAACTAGATATCAACTACTAAAAATATTCAATTGTGAATCTTTTAATTTAATTATTGAGTCTATTTAACCATATCTCTGCTAAAAATTATTTAGCGCCTTCTTTTTTAAAGACAGCACCAAAGGTCAAGAATATCAGTTTAATATCATACCAAAAAGATCTTTTGTTTTTAATGTAATCTAAATCTAACTCAATCATTTGATTGAAAGTAGTATTACTTCTTCCTCTAACTTGCCATTCACCTGTCAATCCTTGAGGAACAAGAAGTCTTTTTTTATCATATTCATTATAAAGTTTATATTCACGAACAGTACATGGTCTAGGTCCCACTACCGACATATCGCCCTTTAAAATATTAATAAGTTGTGGCAATTCATCAAGCGATGTTTTTCTGATAATTTTTCCAAACTTCGTAATTCGAGGATCATTTTCCATTTTAAAAGTTATTCCGTCGGTCTCATTTTTATCTAATAAACTATCCAATTCTTTTTCAGCACCTTCATGCATTGATCTAAATTTATAGAAATTAAAGATTTTTCCATTTTTACCAACTCTTTGAGAAACATAAATCATTTTTCCCTTGGAAGTACATTTAACCAATATGCCAATTATAAGCATAATAGGTGAAAGAATTATAAGTGCCAAAAGTGAAAAAACAATATCAAAAGTTCGTTTAAAAAAGGCATAAATTTTACCTCCTTTAACTATAGTTTCATCATTGTCTAATCTATAATCAATATCAAAAGTTTTTGGAATATCACTTATAGCAACTCCGCCACCACTTTCAATATTTTCTTCAAATTCTTTTTCCATTCCTAACAACACCCTTTTAATTGTAGCACAATCACTGCCACCTATACATTTATACTAAAAAAGAATGTTTGTGTCAATATTTATATTGGTCATTTAATTTCTATTTATTGGAAATATTTTTTATTTTTAATATTTCGTTTTTAATATTATTGGCATTAATTTCAAATACTTGTTCCGCAATTTTTATGCCATATTTTTTGGTTATAAGTTCTTTAGTCTCTTTAAGATTGGGGCTTCTAAAATTATTATCGTGACAATCGCTTGAAATTAAATCTACAAGATTTTTCTTAAAGCACAAATGAGAAATTTTTTTGGCTCGCTTTCCAAAAAAACCAAATAGACTAGCGCTATCAATTTGAATTAAAGCGCCTTGTTCTTTATAATTTAATATTTTTTTTAAATCTATATAATTATATCTTTCAGGATGAGCGATAATTGGTTTAAAGCCGTTGGCTTTAAGATCAAATAGGACATTTTCAATATTATAATTTTCGTAAAACGGATTAAATTCAATTAAAATATAATTAGAGTCATTTAGTGTTTTAATTTCTCTTTGAATCAGTTTTTCTAATAAATTTTCAGTGTAGTATATTTCACTACCAAGTAAAAATGCGATATTAAAAAAAGATACTTTTGAATAAAATTCTTCAAAGAATTTATCTATATCTTTCTTTTTTAAAAATTTATTATCATTATATTTTATATGTGGCGTGAGAACTATCGTATCAACGCCATCGGCAATTTCTTTTTTTATCATCGCAAGCGATGTTTCCATATCCCTAGATCCATCATCAACATTTGGCAAGATATGGGTGTGAAAATCAATCATAAACATATCCTCCTTATTTATAAAAAGCACTTTTAAAAGTGCTTAATATTAATGGTTCTTTTGACCATAATGATATCTATAGTAATAGTAAGATTTTTTCAATTTATCGTGAGTTACGACAATTCCTAAAATATTTATATTAGTATCCTTTAAAAGTCTAACGCTTTTCATCACTTCAGCTTTTTTAGTAAATCCAATCGATGCTACGTTTATCACTCCATCAACAATTTGACCTAAAAGTAAAACATCACTGACTAAAAGAACCGGTGGCGTATCTAAAATAATATAATCGTATTTGTCGCGAAATTGTGATATCAAATTTTCTAACATCTTACTTTGTAATACGACATTTGGGAAAATTGTCGCCTTACCTGCTGTAATAATGTCTAAATTGTCGCGAGTCTTTATAACTTCTTCTAAAGTAGCTTTCTTAGAGCAATAATCAACAATGCCATTACGATTTTCAACACCTAAAACACGATGGACATCACTGCGGCGTAAATCTAAATCAATAATAATCACTTTTTTACCTTGTTTGGCATAAAGGTTTGCTAAATTACACGCAGTTGTGGTCTTACCTTCACCGGGATTAGGCGAAGTAACTGCAAAAACTTTCACAGGCTTATCGATAGAAGATAAATCAATATTTACTTGTATAGTTTGATAAGCTTCAGAGTAAATAGAAGACAAATCTTCTACAAGATAAGATTGTTTATTAGACCTAGTGCCTTCATGTTTAGTCATTTTTTTTCTCCTTTTTTGTCTCAAAATCAGGAATTACTCCTAACACTTTAGCATCTACGATTTTTTCAACATCATCACTATTATGAATATCGGTATTGGTTAATTCTTTTATAAACGCGATGGCAAGTCCAACAATTAATCCTACTGCAAAACCTACAATTACATAAGTGGTTCTACCATTACTGACACTATAATAACCACTTGCTGAAGATGCTTCTTTGATAACGCTAGACAACAATGCATATTCATCAGCAGATATTGTTGTAATTCTATTAATAATAGCTTCGACTGCAGCTTGTGCAAATTCGCCATCAGTTGAATTAAAATAAATCTTTACAATCAAAGAATTCTGAGTATTCGATGTCGACAAACTAGATCTCAATGAATTTAATAACGTTGGGAATCTATCATTTTCCTTTAGTTTTGCAATATATTCTTCCTCATAAAAACCTTTTTGAGTTAAATCATCGGCAACTTCTGTCAAAAATTTTTCTTCATAAAGGTAGTCATTCAATGTCGGAATATATCTAAGACCTGCAATAATACTATCTACTCCGGTTTCTTCTTTTCTAGAACTTGTATCAATTAACACTGATCCATTAGCTTGATATTTAGGAGCAACCATAACAAAGGCATAAACTATCGCTGCCGCTGTTGCTATAATTGTCGAAATAATAATTATCAGTATGTTCTTTTTAATTATTCGCCAAATATCAATTAGCGATAATCCGTCTTTTTCTTGATCCATAAATAAATCTCCTTGTAAGCCTTTTTTCATTTTATCCATATTTAGCAATAACTTCAATACTTAAACATATTTTTAGGTATTTTGTAAAAATTTATCACTTTAAATGCAAAATTTTATGCACATTTTTCGTCTCTTCAATTACGCTATTTTTCATCGTCAACGAATCAAACGCTTTTTTCAAATGTTTAAAAGGAAAGGTAAAAAAATGATAAATATAGGTTAAGGGAACCATAAATTTCTTTCCTCTTATTTTTGGATAACGTAGGTACAATATCTCAAGTTTTGGAAACATTTTACTCAAGAAAAATTTAAATTTACTTTGCCCTTGACCAGCCATCATATTTCCAATATAAACATCCCCGTTAGCGTAACCATGAATTCCCGAGCGAACAATGTAATCTAAAATCGTATTGGTGTCTTCTTCACTTAATGCTTCTTCATTTGCTTCAAAAATCACTTTAATTAATTTTTGCAAACTTTCATAAAACTCTTCTAATTTAAGAGATTGTAAATAAGAAATGACCTTTGTTTGATCCACTGTGTTGAATTTTAAAAAAAGATAGATATCAATAAGGGGACGAATCCCAGCACCCGCCATTAACATATGCCTCGAATAATGGTAAACCAAATAAGCTAATTCGAACTCTTTTTCAAATCGGAAGGCTCCTTCTATTATTTGAAGATGCTCGACATAATTTGTAAAAGCTACATCTTTAATATCACTATTAATCAAATGATGATGCATTTCAACATTGATATTATTTCTAGTAAACAATGCTTCATGAAGATTTTCTTTTTTATAATTAAAACCATTATTTTTAATCAAGGCCACGGCTTTATCATAGTTATCATCAAGAATCAAACAATCTAAATCGCCCATCGTCCGAATAGTGCGATCCGGATATAAATTACGAAGATAATAACCTTTTAAAAACATGAAATCAATATTATTTTCTTTTAATAATGTCGCTATTTCATTTGCTACTTCATCGTATTTTTCATGAAGTAAAAAAGCAGCATAATAATATGTTTTTAGACGTTTGTCTTTTGTTACTAAATACAATAAAGGTAACAATGATTGTTCCTTAAAAAAGTCAAACATTTTTTGATCAATTTTGACATCGGTTAATGTTTCGCCTTTTAAACCACAATTTATAATGTCGATGTATTCTTGATACTTCATTTATTCCGCTCCAATTCAATTGTTCGAATATTATCGATATCCAATCGTCGATGAGAAACGATAATCAATGTTTTGTTGAGATTTATTAAATCCTGTACTATTTGACGTTCATTGGTGTTATCTAATGCCGAAGTGAACTCATCAAGCAGCATAACTTGCTTACCATTTAAAAGTGAAATAGCAATCAGAATCCTTTGAATTTGGCCCAAAGAAAGCCCTTGTCCTCTTTCTTTTAATTCGGTATCGATTCCCTTTTCCAATTTCATTAAATCATCGTAAATCCGCGCTTTTTTCAAAGCCTCAACAATCTTTAATTCATCTTCTTCTCCGGATAAAATCATTATGTTTTCTTTGATGGTTCCTGAAAAAAGAATATTTTCTTGAGGAACATAAGAAAATAAATTGCGATTTTCAGCCGACAACGGATATTTTTTACTATCTTTTTCTAAGTATATTTCTCCCTTTTGCGGCTTATTAAATCCTAATATTAAATTAAATATCGTCGTTTTTCCAATTCCCGATTCGCCTTTTATGAGGACGATTTCACCTTTTTTAATTCTCATCGAAAAATTTTCAAGGACTTTTACATGATCATCATAAGCAAAATCGACACTATCAAATACTAGTGCGTCAAAATCAGATAATTGAATCGCGCTTTTTTCTTCATTTTCAAGTTTAAAAATATTTTCTAGCCGAGCATATGAAACACGATACACGGCAATACCATTAAATACCGAAGAAAAATTAGCTAACGGATTTTCAATATGACTTATTAATTGTAAAATCGCCGCGAAAGAACCATAAGTTAAAACTCCTAAATAAATTAAACTAGCCCCATAAACGATCCCAAAGGCGTAGACAATATTTAAAGCAGAAGAAACCCCGACACTTCCTATTAGTCCAACCATCAAAAGTTTTCTCTTGATGACTTTATTTTTGTCTAACAATTGATCCATCATCTTTAAAGAACGCTTTTCAGCTTCCATAGCTTTAATGATTTTAGCATTTTCAATCGATTCTTGAACGTAAGCGTTGACTTTACCGCCGATTTCCAAAGATGCTTTGTGCCATTTTTTAGCAAATTTAGTATAGATTCTAGCGCCTATGATCATTAGAAATCCAAAAGCTATCAAAATCAATAATAATCGCCAATCAATGATGGCTAAAGAAATCAATGCACAAACAAAGCGAGAAATATCGCCCCACAAAAAAGGAATTGCCGAGGTGACACCTGTAGCGACATTTTCAATGTCATGTAGAAAACTATTAGTGTATTCACCTGAATGTTGGCTTGAAATTTCAGTGATCGTTTTATTTAATAAACTAGAGTAAATTTTTCTCTTTAAACCGAGGGTTATTTCGATATTATATTTATTTTTAATAATCCCTGAAGCGATTTTAATTCCCACTTGAAGAGCGATGCAAGCAACCAACAAACATCCAAAAAGAATTACACCTTCAAGATTTTTATTAGTGGCAGCATCAACTAAAAATTTAGTAAAAAGTGCAAGGGCGATTAATATTGAAGCACCAAAGGCATTTAAGATGCTTAGGTAGTACATTTTTTTCTTATCGATCATGAGATTTTTCTACCTTTCAATCTAAATAGCATTCTCCTTAGTCCCATTATACACCAAAAAAAGACAAAAAGCCGATAAAGTAAATTATTGACGCTGTGTTCTTTGCCTTTACGTTTAAAACTCACGACAACACCGATTACATTATCTTTTGGCACAATTTCAAATACCACTTGATTATCACCGGTCACTACCAAATTATTTCCTTTAATTTTTATAACACGATGCAAAACGTAAGCATCGGTTGCTCTTTTATAAAAAATCGCATCACGCTTTTTTATTTCAGTAGCTTTTTTTAAAGTAACAATATCCCCAGTATTAAAAATCGGGCGCATCGAAGTACCACGCACCGGAAAAGAAAACAGTTGATTTAAAGCGAAAGTTTCCTCCATCAAAGGAATCAAATCTTGAATACTTTTATTCATCTTCTAAAATACCGAGTTTTTTAAAATTTTCAAAAATCTCCAATAAATCTTGCTTAGCAACATCCTCTTCTACTTCATATTCTTTAACTATAGCGTCTAAAATCTCTTCAAAACTTTTATTATCGAGAAGTTTTCGATATATAAATAGCGCTGTTTCGTTTAAAGACACTAAAGAAGAAGTATCCAATTTTCCATCACTAAAAGGTACTAACACTTCATCTGGTCCGATTTTTTTTAAAAAGTAGTTTCCTGTAAGTTTCATAGTGATAATAACTCCTTTTCTATTATTTTAACAGCGTCATAAGAAATATCGCAAGTAAGTAAAAAACAAGGGAGCAAAATGAGACGGTCGACAAAGTAGTTCCAATGATCAAGTTCATCAAAATCCGCCGGTTGTACAACTTGAGTAATCAATCTTACAAATGCTTCTTTAGGTGTCAGACGAGATACTTCATTGATCTTTCCTTGTTGTAAAAAAATGATAGCTTTTAATGGAGCATGAATCGGATTATCTCTTCCATGTTTGCCGGAAAATGGTGTTCCATAAAGATACAACTTATCATTTTCGGAAAGAATTGTATTTTTGTCATCGTTAATATGCGAAACACCATATAATTCTTTCCATAAATTAGTATGCGTTGATTTTCCCGTTCCTGACGGTGCGGTAAACAAATATCCGTTATCACGATATAAGATTGATGAACCATGAATCAAAAAAGCTTGTTCACATTCTTCAATCAAGTGATTAAAAGCATATTGAACCATGATGATTTCTTTAGTAATATCGTCATTAAAAAGATCGACATAAGCATTGTTTCCATCATACGTTATTTTACCAAATGCTTCTCCATCTAAGCCTAAGGGAATTTGCACAAGTTTTCCGTTTTCATAACCTTTATAAAAGGAATTGCTCTTCTTTAAATCGGTAAAACTTAAAGTTTGTGTTTTTACATTTACGATAATTTTAAATTCTTCTTTATCATCATTTGTCTTATATTTTCTAAACCGCCACGATAAATAATCTTTATTAAAAAATTCAATTTCAAAATAATGTTTGGCAATCAAATACTTATTCATAACTATAGTCCGCTTTTGCAACAGAAACCGTCGCATTTGCTACGTTCAAAACAATATTTAACTTTTCACCGACGCTCAATTCATAAACTTTAAAAGTTTGAGCGGTTGCTGAATCGTATAAAACCGAATTATCTCCGTTGTTTCCATATAAAATACCATTGGAGCACATAATTTTAAACTTCAACGGATATAAATCATTGTAATCACCTAACGAAGTAAATTCATATTGATAGATATCGTCGTTTATTTTAGAAAAAAGATATTGCTCGTTATTTAAAGCTTCTGCCCACCCATTGCCTTCAAAAGCAAAATAGTAGTCATAAGATGGGTCGGTCCATTGTCCTTCATTTTCATAACTATAGTTAAGTTTCATCTCATTCAAATCGAGCGTAAAGCAAATCTTTTGATAGTCATTAAAGCCACTCAAAACCCCATTAGGGCCACCTTCAACGATATTGAAGTCTTCATCAAACCCGTAATCGACATTACCAAAGAAATTGCCATCATTGATTTTAAATTCGATTGAATTTCGATAAGATTTATCAATTTTAAAATCTAAGTTATAAATATTGTCGTTAGTACTTTTGGTAAATTTATATTTATCTAACGCTTCCCAACTTGAAAAATCACCGACGAGATAAAAATTTCCGTTAACCGGCTTAATCGGCTTATCATCATTTCCATCATCATCTTCTAAGGATACATGTTTTAATTTTCTGTTTACGTAATTTTCAAACGTCAAGTTTCCGCTATACTCTTCAAGGGAGAAGCGAACTTCGTTATTTCTGATTCCACCGATTTCGCTTGTACGATAATCTTCGCCATAATTCGCTTCAGCCAACTGATAATATATGTTAAATTTCTCCGTAGTAAACCATCTCGAGATTTTTAATGCTTTACAATAATTATCAAAATCGGTTTTTACTTGATTTGATGAAGAAGCTAAAATGGTCTTTAAATATAACGGATTTACTTGTTGACCACCATTACCTACGGCCATACGAGAATACATTTCAACTTCACTCATACCATTTCCACTTGGATTCCAATCTTCGCATAATCCAAAAACACGATCGTGATCATAGGGAATAATGATCATCTTACCATCAGTTCTTCGAATATAAAGATAATAGTTGTTGTAATTGTTACGCAAATCATCGGGATCACCGACAAGATAATTGATCGCTTCAAGCCGAGCAAAATATTGCAGATCGATTTTTTGAGCGATGTCATTGTAAGATCCACTATTTAAAGTTTCTAAAGCCGTTCTCAAACGATCATTATTATCGGTTCCTTTATTGGTTTTACGATTATAAACCGGCACATAGGCTCCGTTATCACGGTCTTCTCCGATTTTTTGACCGGAGAACGAATCATAAGTCATATCGGGAGTGCCGCCACCGCTTCCCCGACCATAAGTTACCTTATAAAGATCGCCGTATTTAGAATTTGCCACTCCATTAGCGGCCGCTTTTTCTTCATCCCAAGTTCCCATATTGAGGTAACTTTGTTTAGAATCTAAATTTCTCTTAATAAATTCTTTATCGATGGTTTCATAAATCGAACAAACTCCTAAATCAAGAGTTCTGGTTCCATCATTGAAATCGAGATTGGCCAATGAAACGTGTGGCACCAATAATCCGTTGGCACGATAAATATCATAAGCATAAATCTCTTTAACGTGGGAAGCATCGTGAGTTCGATTCCATTTAATATCTAATTTTTCTAAACCCAACAAATTACGATTTTTTCGTTCTTCCCTTTCAGTAGGAGTATAAGTTTTAGCATCGCTACCATAAATAGCGACGTCATCAAACAATTCACCAAACGATAATTTATAATGCGATTGATTCACCAAATTACCACTATCATCGAATGGATCAGATAATGACATATTTCCTTTAAGACGAATTCCGACATCATTAAAAGAATAATTATAGTTTTCACCACATCTTGTAAGCGAAATAGTGACTTCTTTAGCAATGCGATAGATATCCGACTTAGCATAATTATAAAAATCCGATTTTAATTTCAATATTTGATTTTTATCCATCTTAATCGAAATATTAACTTTATTATGCAAATCAAAAAGATCTTCATATGTCATTTCGCTATTATTAGGACAAGTGTAAACTTTATCTTCATCGTGAGTGTCAATTTGTCGATAATCGTCAGGGATTGTTACAGAGCTTTGATTATGTGAAGAATCACCGCTTGTATCACTTTGAACAAATGAACTCTCATCACCTTCACTATTACTTTGATTTTCATTTGAATTCTCATTTGAAGAAGAAGGTTGTTTGAAAAAAGAACATGAGCTTAATGCAACGAGTGTTAAAAGCAAACCTAATTTCATTTTTTTCATTTTAATTACCTCTTTTACGATCCTTGATATGACCTTCATCAAGTGCGTGAATCATAATCATCGCACTTGTAACATTGGTGGCAAGTGGTACATTTTGAACATCGCACAGTCTAAGCAGTGCTGAAATATCCGGTTCATGAGGTTGGGCCGTCAAGGGATCTCTTAAAAAAATCACCAAATCAAGTTCGCCATTAGCGAGCATCGAACCAATCTGTTGATCACCGCCCAAAGGACCGCTTTTCATGCGATGAATTTGCAATCCGGTTTCTCCCATTACTAAAGTACCTGTAGTTCCCGTAGCGTACAACGTATGTTTGGCCAGAATATCTTTATACTTTATGGCCAATTTAATCATCTCATCTTTTTTCTTGTCGTGTGCAATCAAAGCGACATTCATAATGACACTCTCCTTTTTTTAATTATAGCACCTAAAATATATCTTTTATAATATTATTTTATTTGACATGATAAGACTATTATTTAACCATATATCAAAATTATTAAATTACAAGCGTCGTAACGGATTCTGCATCAATAGATAATTTGTAGGTAATACCTTTAACTTGAATAGTTGTCTCTTTACTAGCACCTTCATTAGCAATTACCACTATTATTTGGCCATTAGGATTTTTATAAGATGTAACTAGCAACTCACTTTGGTTTTTAACATCGATCCTTTTAGCACCCTTTTCAACAAAATGGGCAAAATGTTTGACGATATAATAACTCGGATTAAAGTGTAACTCTTTGGTTTTAGTATCAAACATGATCAACGCTTCACAATAATTACCGACGTGATTAGGGCCACCTTTTTGATCCAAAAGCAAATTCCAATCAATAAACCCTTCCGTATAATTTAAACTATCCAAAATATAGTTTTTGGCGTAACGCAACGCATTTTTCATCGTTCCGCTGGCACTTGAAGGATCTTGAGGATTAAGTCCTAATAGTTCGATGCAACCTTCAGTAAAAATCAAGTGTTTACTTGGATGCATATCATGTACTTTTTTAAGATTATTTGAACAATATCCCTCATACCAATGATAAGCAAAACCATATATGATTTCATCTGCCTTATCATCTTCATAATATCCTTGAACTCGTTCGACAATGACGTCGCGATTATGGTCCCAAAACAACAACTTGGTATTTAATTTTTCTTTTTGAATGTTTTCATAAATTTTCTTACCTAGTTTCATTTCGTTTTGAGGAGTATAAATACACGATTCCCAACTTTGAACTGCTTCCGGTTCGTTTTGAATGCTCAGCAACGAAATTTCGATTCCCGCTTGTTTCATGTGTTTCAAATATAACGTAAGGTACTTAGCATAGTCATCATAACTGTTTTCTTTAAGATACCCACCACGACATTTTTCGTTCGTTGTTTTAAACATTTTAGGTGGTGACCAAGGCGAAGCCATAAAGGTGATATCATTCTTTTGAAGCGCCTTAAGAACAAATGGTAAGATGTGTTTTTTATCGTAGTCTAAAGAAAAATCCGAACAATCGGGTTTAAAAGCATAATCATAATCCGCTGTTGCAAAATCGCAAGATCCGATAGTAAGACGTCCCAAATTATAATTAAGCCCATCTTTTGAAAAATAAGCGTCTAAAACCTTAGTCTTTTGCTCTTCGTTTAATTTTTCAAAAATCGAACATGCCGCATCGGTAAAAGCCCCTCCAAAGCCTAAATGGGTCTGGTAAGTAATCTTATCGTCAACGATTATTTGAGGATTACTTTTATAGGCATCGCAATGCTTTACCTTAAAATAATTATTATAAGTTGAAGTGATCTGTTTCATTTTTTTTCAATCCTTTCCGATAAATCTCTTTAAATTGATTTTTATTGATCGTCATGTCGAAGACATGAAGAGAAAAAGCCATAAATACTACTTGAGCAAACCCAAAATAGAAAACCATGGAAATAAAAATACTGATCCATATGGCAAAATTATAAGGGATAAATTCAAATAGTAAAAATGGGATCATCACCAATATGAAAATTAAGATATTTTTATGCAGATATCCAAAAGTAAATCTCAAAGCATTGTTAAGCAACTGTTTGAATGTCACTTGATACAAAATCGTCTGTGTCTGCATATATAAAATCACGATTAAGACCAAGAAAAACAAAGCGTAGCTAAGACCGCTTAAAATAATTTTAAAATTACTATTAAGTTCCATAACGCTTATTAAAGATAACGAAGTATGCAAAATAAAATAGAATATTCCACATAGTGCAAAAATCTTTGCGAAAGATTTACCGTTTTTCTTAATCCCCAAAGCGAAGTCTTTTGTGACATTGGCTCCTTCATTAAAGAGCAGGCGTTTAAAAAAATATAATCCTCCGGCAAAGCCCAAAGACATGATCATCAAAAGGAAGATCAAAACGCCATAAATTAAAATCACATTCAGCAATTGATTTTCGGCAAAAAACGAAGAGAATCCCACAAAGACGATCCACAATATCGAAGGTAACGCAAATAAAAACGTGTAGATACTGCAAGTTATGATTTCAAAAAGATGATATCGCAAAACATCGATAATCTGTTCTCGTCTATTTAAAGGTAAATTGCCTTCATTAAAATTTTCAATCATGCGCATACCTTTCTAGAATAAATTTTGCCGTTTGAAGCGCCATATCATTCAAGTCATCGGTTTTTCCAAATTTTAAACTATTTTTGTTAAAAACCATATAAAAATTATCAATCGGGTTAAATTCTATCCATTGATCAAAATGGTATTGATTGTTAAATAATGGATTTTCATGATCATAAATTTTTATACCATAACTTTCAGTCTGATAATTATAGTATTCTACTATCATTTCATCACTAACAATTTGCTCTTTCATTTGTGAATCTATTTCAAGAAAATTGTCCTTAATCAAGCTTGAAACGTCGATTAAATCTTGCTCTCTTAGAATCAAAATATCGGCATTTGTTCCAAAGGCTTCATAAAAATCAAATAGTTTAGGATCTTCAGGAGAATATAAATAAAAATTATATTCTAGAATCCGAGGATCCTGTTCTTTTAAATCTTGGGCGAATTTTTCATCGATCAAACGTTCACCCTCTACGAAGATATTGATTTTTTCTTCATCTTTATATTCGTTGATTTTATTGAGCGAATAATAAAACAAGCAATAAAATAAAAGAAAAACGACGATAAGAAAAATCCAATTATATTCAAAATACCGCGATAACTTTCTTTTCGATAATTCTTTCATCTTAGATTTCCTCAATCTTTACAATCACGCGATTAAAAACCGCTATCCGATAGTTTTTTTGTTCTATCAAGTCTTTTAAATAATCCGCTAAAAGATAGTAATGTAACGTTTTATTTAATTCGTCGTCAATCACTTCGATTTTACATACATCAAAACCTTCATATATTTCAAAATTACGATTTATTTTGCTGATCTTCATCTCGTTCAGTTTAGGATGGCTATGTTCAGCGTTATAAATAAGCGTCAAAATTTTTCTTTGAGGATTAACGACACTAAACCACAAAAAAGACATAAACCCGGCACAAAGACTACAGATAATCGTGCTACCAAATACAAACCACATCATCGTTTCTCGATTCTGCAAAACGAAAGTTAAGATAATGCATAAGACGATCACGACAGCGAAAAAGATCATCATTACAACATACATGGTGACCTTTTTTTTCAAGTTATTAAAGAAAGTATCTGTCAATAAATCGTATATCATGCGATATATTTTTCGGTATTCACATCGAATAGATGGACTTTGTCTAGGTCAAATACGATCTCGATTTCTTCATGGTTATTGATATCGCGAACCGCGGAAAGTTTTGCAATTAAGCGCTCATCTTTAACCATCGTATGAATGAAATATTCTTGACCGAGCAATTCCGCTGTCATCACTTCGACCTTCAAAGGTTTTGAAAGGTTAGTCGCATTGGTAGACATTCCGCTTTCAGTGATATTTTCTGGACGCACCCCAAAAATAATCTGATGCTTTCCTTCTTTTAAGTAAGTGTCAATAATCGATAGTTGCTTATCGATCGAATTGATTTCTTGACTATCGAGGATTTTTTCTTCTTCACTCAAAACACTTTGATCTTTTCCAAGCAAATCTTCTTTTTGTTGTTTGAGTCTCAATATCTCTGACGCGTAAAAATCATCGTGAGCTTTTTGATGTTTTTTCGTCAATTCAATTTCAAATCCGTTTTGCAAAATCAATTTACCATGATCATAAGTGGCTTTTAAAATATTCATCGCCGGAGAACCAATAAAGGTGGCCACAAAGATATTGCTCGGATGATTGTAGACTTCTTTTGGAGTCCCGACTTGTTGTATTCTTCCTTTATTCATGACGACGATGCGGGTTGCCATCGTCATCGCTTCCGTTTGGTCGTGAGTAACGTAAATCGTCGTCGAGCCTAAAGTTTCATGAAGATTGACAATCTCGCTTCTCATTTGAACACGCAGCTTGGCATCAAGATTGGATAAAGGTTCATCCATCAAAAACAATTTAGTGTCGCGTACGATCGCTCTTCCTAAAGCCACACGTTGACATTGTCCACCCGACAACGCCTTCGGTTTACGATCCAAATATTCTTCAAGTTGCAAGATTTTAGCGACACGATGAACTTTTTCATCGATTTCTTCTTTCGGCACTTTACGCATTTTTAACCCGAAAGCCATGTTATTATAAACCGACATATGGGGATATAATGCATAGTTTTGGAAGACCATTGAAAGATTACGATCTTTTGGTTCTAAATCATTCGAATAAACTTTATCGATATACAAATCACCGGACGTGATCGCTTCAAGACCGGCGATCATTCTTAAAGTCGTCGATTTACCACATCCTGACGGACCGACAAAAACGATAAATTCATGTTCCTTGATTTCTAAGTTAAAATCAAAGACCGCTTGAACTCTATTACCATAGATTTTATTGATATGTTGTAAAGAGATAAAGCTATCTTCAGGAGCGACTTTCGGTTCTAAGCGATGTTTGCTTTGATATTCAATCATCTCTTTATAAACGCGTTCTCGTTTTTTCTCTAAAAGTTTTTCCTGTTCTTCGTCTTGCTTTTCTTTTTCTTTACGAAGGGCCTTGGCCTTGCGGATTTCTTCTTTTTCCTCTTCGGTTTTAGGGGCATTAAATTTCATGTTTCTTCTCCTTATTTCTTAAACCATTTGACGTAATCTATCATCATATTCGCCGGTAAATCAGAATTGACCGGCAAACGATTGCCATCGAAGTTACCACCGACTGCCATATTTAATAAGATGTGAAAATTTTGATCAAACGGGGCAGGAAATTCTCCCGATTCTTCTTTGACGCTCCAAGGATCATTATTCGCATCGGCAGTGTAGAATAAATTACCATCGCAATACCATTTAAGGGATCCTTCTTCCCATTCTACCGCATAGACATGGAAATTTGAAATATCTTGACCTTGCGGGAAAAGATAATTTCCCGCCGTTGAAGTATGAGCGCCTTGAGCTGTCGCATAGTGAATGGTACCAAACATCGAGCCGTGAATTCTTCCACGTACTTCCATAATATCAATTTCGCCGCTATTGGGCCATCCTCCATAAGGATTTTTAGTTTTGTTATTATCGGGAAGCATCCAGAAAGCCGGCCACAAACCATCACCATACGGGCAAGAGATTCTCGCTTCAATTCTACCATAGGTGTAGGATACTTTTTCTTGGGAACGGATTCTGCCGCTGGTGTAATTTTTACCGCGCGTATCGTTACGACCTTCTTCTCTTTTCGCGGTAATATACATCATCGAATCTTTAAATTTAATATTGTCTTCACGATAAAATTGTTTCTCTTGGTTACCCCAATCTTCGACATTATATTTCTTTCCGTCTCCGATCATCACTTCCCAGTTATTGTAATTGAGGTTATTGCTCGAAAAGTCGTCTTTGAAAATCAAGCGATAGTCTCCGACCTTTTCAACTTCTTCTTCAATGGCCTCTTTTCCGTCTGCAGAAGGAAGAATATCGATCACTAAGTTTTCACTTTGTTTAGTCGGATTGATTTTAGAGAACGCATTCACGATTACTTTTCCTTCTAAGCCTCTTTGAATTGCTCTTAAATTACCTTCTTGATCGATAGTCGCTAACGCTTCGTTATTAACCATCCAGCCAATTCCACTTCCCGTGGTATCGCCTTGAACGGAACCACTTAATTTAATCGTTTCCCCGACTCTAATCGATGTCGGTTTAGTAGTGATTGAAACGCTTATAAGACCATTGTAATTGACATTAACTGTAACTTCCGCGCTTTTATCGGGATCAGCCACGCTAGTCGCTTTGACTTTAGTCGTTCCTTGAGAAAGACCCGTCAATTTTCCGTCCTCGCTGATGGAAGCGACAAGCGGATCATCCGCGGTCCACTTCACTCCTTGATTAGAATCGTCGTTATTGACGACCGCTTTTAATTCGATTTGATTTCCGCATTCTACGCGACTTGGACAATCTTCGGCAATGCTGACTGCAAGTTCTTTCTTTTCCGGTTCGCTTTCATTGCCACATCCGACCAATACCGAAAGCGAAGACAATGCACAAAGTGCTAAATACAAATGTGATTTTTTCATGACCTTACCTCCTATTCGATCACGACGCTCAATTTATCGATTTCACCATCGCGGATTTTTTCCGCCAAGGAACCTACCACTTCATCGTATTTTTGATTATCGATAATGTAGGTTAATTTAGTTTTTTCGTAAGCATTGATATTTTTAGGATTGATGTAAGTAACTTTTACTTTATTCAATAACTTAAAGCTGAAAGTACCATCCTTTTTAAAGAATCTCTTTTCCAACAATGGATTTAAATTCAATTTCAATTGCTGATCCTTGACCACAAATAAATTTTTGCCAAAGATCATCGTATTAAACATGTCGAGGAACTCTGCGTTAGCCCCAGTCAACCTTGCAAAGAATCCCTGTCCATGCAACTTATCATCCGGATTACAAGTCGGGACAATAAACGAAGAACTTTCAAGTGGACTTCTTCCATAAATATAAGGATCGAGATTATAGACGAAATTACTCTTTATTTCCCGATAAAATTCACGGTAATAACCACCTTTTAAAAGTCCTAAAAGATACTTATATGTCATGTGCAAAAATACACATTCTCGCTCTAACCAACCTTTGGTGAAAGCGTGGACACGTCCGATTTCAAATGGAGCCTCATCAAGCGAAGCGCAGGTTTTATACATTTTAATGACCGGATCATAGAGCTCTGTCTTTTTTATCGCTTTATAATCTGCTCTTGAAGTTATCTCTTTTCCGACTTTGAATGAACGGGCGCTTGCTTCAAGGAATAGAGGAATCATTTTTAAGTTAAACGATTTCACTTTTATCGAAGGATAACCATTGTGATTGATCTTGTCTAATTTTTCATAATCTTGAACTTCATAAACTAAATATGACGGAATAATTCCGTGATTGAGTTTTTTAGACTCTATGATTCCTTCAATAAGAATCTCACGTAAGCGTTTAAAAAGCAGAATCACTTTCTTGACTTTGATCTTCCTAACTTTTCCTATAACATCGATGTGTGTCACAGCGCGCATTTTTTCACGGCTTGTAGTCACTAAATCCCAATAATCAAACGAAGATAATTCGTGACGTCTTAGTGCTTTAGTAAGTCGATCGATATCGCAATAGAGACTATATTGTTCATTTAAAAGAGAAATTTCACGATCCTTAAAGGAGCCGCTATACTCTAAGAAAAATTCAATGAGCCTTAAAAGTTCGATTGATTCGCCGACACTAGAAGCAAAAAGTCCCGGAAGTCCGTTCATCGCATCGTTCCACCCTGGTTTTTCGCATTCCATTTCGATTCCCAATTGACGTGAATCCAAAGTGGAAAATTTTACAAGCGCTAAATTGACGATTTTCGAGATCAAAGTAGTTTGATAAATTTGTCCGTTTTTATCTTTAAGCCAATCGGTGTTATTTAAATCTAAATGGCGTTCTTCACACTCTTTTTTTAATTTTTTAAGATCGATGGCGCCGTATTGGCGAATTCTTCCATCAGGAAGTAAGCAATATTTTTCATCGCGCGGTTCAACCATCACCGGGGAATAAAAATATTGGTAATCGTCGCGAAAAAGAAGCTCTTCTACATGATCTGGATAAACACTTACATAGTTATATAATAAATCGACATTGTAAGTCCAATGATCGATCCAATAGCCTTCGCCAAAATTCGCTTCGATCATTAACGAAGAATTGGCAATCAATTCTTCAAAATGCTTTTCATATTCAGCATCTTTTTTCTGATCTTTTAAATAAGCGTAAAGAGATGACGGTTCATACGCTTTTGAAACTAAGGCTTCTAATGTTTGATCGTGATATTTTGAAAGATCGTATTCTTTTTTTATTTCAAAGCGCGGAGGACGGACATTTAAAGGATTTTGACCATCCAGCTGAATTAAATCAAAAAACATTTTGATATTGTAATCTTTGACAAACGGATAAAAATAAATGTCACTGCGCCGATTTTGATTTACATCTCTAAAATTGCCTTCGCCTGAAGAATAATATTTATCCGCTATTTTAAAGAAATTATAATCTCTTTCCATGTCGCCATGTTTACGGCTATAGACATAGTAAGGAACGCCTTTAGATATCTCGATAGGAAATCCGCCGCGAAGATTATTATCCAATAACGCTTGCTTGGCATACATATCAAAAAGCGGAATATTTGAAGAAACCTCAATCGGTGAAAGTAATTCTTCCACTAAATTTTGCGATTCATCGATCATCGCTTCGATTTTTTGAATAGTAATATGCTCTAGTTCATCATGGAAACTAATTTGATCGTCAAACTTTCCGTATATCGAAGCAAATTGATATTTTTCATGGGCTTTGAGTTTAAATTTCGCATAAGAGAAAGCAGATGGTAATTTATTTTCGGTTTGCTGTTTATCAAAGGATAAGATTCCTTTTTTGAAGTTACGGGCTTCAATAAGCGATAAATCATTGCCGAATACCACAGAACCGTCGACGATATTCAAAAGCTTTTCTCCATCTTGATTTACCGATAAAAAGGCATTGCCACTTTTAACTTCTTTAACTTCGCTACAATCGGCAGTCGAAGTCTTGAATTTAACAAACGGCATCCTTTTTTCTAGATCATGCACTTCACAATAAGCCGCCATCAACGAAACTAATTCTTTGTAATCGACATTTGAAAGTCCATGTGGGAAAAAGATCGGAAGACCATCGATCATTTCAAATTCACTTTGATGATCCGCGAGATTTTCAATCGTTACTTTTCTTATAAGTCCGCTATAAGGACGATGTGGCACGTTGCTATAACTAATTGTAACACGGACATTTTTTTCGATGGTTTCAATGGTGAGTTTAGCTTTATCGATCGCCATTTTGGTTTTGTGATTATCAAGTGAAGCAAAAGGCTCAAAATACTTTCCGTTGATTTTTAAAAAAGTCCTAAAGGCTTTTAAATTGATATTTTGATAGGCTAATGTCGCACTATCGAAAGGAATAATCGGCGTCGACTTGGAATTGACCCCGAAAGAAGAAATCGCTTGACCGCGCGAGCAATAGAAAGTCCACATCGGCTTTCCGTCTACTCCGCTGACCGCAGGAAAAAAAGATGAAAACGTTTTAGCGTTTTGATAATCTTCGATCACAAATGTTTCCCCGGCAAAATAGTACTTGACCATGTCGTATCTCCTTTAAACTTCTAAAAAATTAATAAATAGCGGTCGGATATGGATTTCTGAAAGTCGGAATTCCTCCCTCAACAATATTCCATATTTCAGTCGAGAATGAGGAATAAAGGCTACTGCTTTTCATTTCGTCTTCGGTTTTAACCACACAATTGATGAAATGACCCATATCTTCATTGCCACTGCTTTCTTTATTGACCGCTAAATGCGTTTGGCCAAATGGTCGTATGCCATATGCTCCTTCATTGAAGGCTAAAGCAACGCAATTTGACGCTGTCGCCCAGCTTTTGCCGATTCCGGCATAGACGCCGGTAGTAACCAATCCGTTTGAATCGGTCCATCCCTTATCACCGTTATAAAAAATGTGTGAAACTTCAACGACATCTTCAGTTTCAGGATTATCGTAACTTTCCTCATCAAAATCGGTAAACTGCGGTAAAATTTCCGCTTTAGCAAGACTTATGACGTTACGGATTTCGCCTTTTCCCTGAAGTCCGACAATACCGCCGACATTGCAATCGTCGTCATAGAAGTGAGTTGAAGCAACCGCCGAACAATCCTTGTCAATAAAGACATTTTCAATAATGCCATTGCAAGTTCCGGCAACCACCCCTACTATCGTCTTTCCGACAATATCGCAATTCATGAAAGACACGTTGCGCACAACACCGCTAGGTCCGATATTTTGGAATACTCCAAATTCAGTGCCTTCGCGATGAGATTCATCTTCAAAAACGTATCCGCGACCATGATATTGTTCTTCGGTGCTTTCAGGGTGCAAGGAATATTTGGTTGAAATGTTTTTAATTGCAAATCCATTACCATCGAAGATACCGCCGAATTCTTGATTGTAGTGAGAATCACTTTCTGAATATCCTAAAGGTTCAAAATTAGAAACCCCGGATAAATCGATATCTTTACCTAAGATATAAGAACCCATAGGACGATTGTTGATGTCTTGTAAATCGTCTGGAGTGTTAATGACTTTATCGACCATAAAACAATCTTGGTAAATCATTTTTCCTTCAACTCGAATGCCAAAACGATTGTCCCCAGAAGCGATTAAAAGCTTTCCGTTTTCGTCTTTTAGCACATCGCTATTGATTGAAAGAATTCCGTCTCGATAATCAAAATCTTCTTCGTAAATTAAGATTCTTCCGATTGAAATATCAAGAATATTCTCCTCAATATCCACTTTAAAAGAAATCTTTTCGGGAATGTTAGAAAGATCGACATAAGGGGTTTTCGTAAAATAACGATCGCCCTTTTCTAAATACACATTTTTGGGGCTTGAAGCACACGCGCTTAAAGCACCACATCCACTTACCATTGATACCGCTAATAATAGCGATGTTAATATTCTTCTCTTCATACTCTTTTGTCCTTAAATTCTATTAAATATTTTTTAAAGACGGCATCTGATTATCGGTTAAGTTCCAAATAGTTTCGTTTAAACTATATTCAGAAGCCTTAGTTGACGCGTAATTTAGATTGATATGGTATGTGCTCAAATCCTTGATCGGTGCCCCATATTCGTAAGCTTGACCACCGATATTCGAAGCGCCTTGATTGGTGTAAAGATTCGTCACTTTAGCGTTTTGCTTAGTCATTAAAGTGTCACCGCCATTTGGATAAGCGACATCTGAATAAATCGTGCTTTTGCCTTCGGTATCGGCAATTTCAACGACGACATCACGAATAGTGCCATCTAAATTACCCGCGATTGCGGAACAGAAAGGAACATAATAATTGTTTTCTGCAGTGGCCCATTTACCCGTATCAAACGAATGATTGACTTTAAAGTAACAATTTTCAATCAATCCGTCACAACCGGCCGTCAAGGCTCCCGTTCCCCATCCAGAACCATTTTCTGGAATCTCACATTCAAGTCCGAGATTACGAACAATACCGCTTTGTCCAAAATGAGGAATTTGATGTCCATGGTGCATCGTGATTTTCGAAAATAGTCCGGCATTTGCATGACCGCTTGCAGAACTTTCGATTTTGAAATTATAAACTTTGTATCCGCGGCCATCCAAAACACCCGCAAAAACGGTATTATTGCTCACAAAGGTTTCACCTTCTAAATCAATGTCGTTTGTCAAATAATATTTAGTTTCAAGCGGTTCTGAACCACGATTTTTAAATGCCGCCAGGAATTCAGCCTTGGTGCCGATCTCTTGCCACCCGGTAGAATAATCATCGCGGATATAGATGCTTTTTTGTGCTCTTAACACATATGGTCCCACTTCTGCTTCAAGATGAATGATCTCAGTTCCGGCTAAAGTCGGATGAAACTCTTGTTCGCTTCCGCCATTACCGATAAAAGTCCCTTTTTCATACTCATTTGACCAATGATATTTAACATCAAAGTTTTGAGGATTATGCAATTTCGCGGTAAATATCGGTTTTTGTCCGACTATAGACGGACTATCAACGTTAACTTCGATATCGAGAGTCGGAATCGTCGATTCAATGACATCGACCATATATGTTTTAATAACCGTTTCATCAGCTCTAGAAGTGACGGTAATTTGAACGGTACCGACTTTAACACCGGTCACGATTCCATTTTGATCGACAGTTGCCACAGAATCATCGCTACTAGTGATCGTATATCCGTCACGATTATCATCGTTTGTAATATCGATTACTAATCTTATCGAGGATTCGACTTGTACTGAAGTCGGTCCTGAAATCGAAAGTGTAATTTTATTTTCGTCAACATCATCGTTGTTGTTTTGAGAACAACCGCTTAAGGTTGTCACTCCGACTAAGAGTAAACTTAAGGATAGAATCATCAATTTTGAGGTTTTCATATTTTTATCTCCTTTATTATTAACCTTTCAAACCACCGACTGAGGTGTTTTCCATAATCGTTTTCGAAAAGAAACAGAACATTAAAATTATCGGAATAATCGCCAAAGTTATCGTTGAAAATAACAAGACGTAGTTCCCTTCTTGCTGCATTTGATCGGCAAGAAGCCTTAAACCGACAGCGATGGTCGGCATATCCGGCAAATAAATCATCGGAGTCATGTAATCGTTCCATTGTCCAATCAAGGTAATTACCGAAATCGCAATGATCGGGCCTTTAGCCATCGGCAATATAATCGAGAAGAAGATTTTAAAATCGGATGCTCCATCGATTTTTGCCGCTTCTACATAAGTCCACGATAAATTCTTAAAGAATGAATATAACAACATGAAATTCATTCCAAAACCGCCGCTATACAAGAAGATAACGCCGATTATCGTTCCGTCCAAACCGAGATTTTTCATCAATTGAATTTGACTTGGTAACGAACCGACGATTGGAATTATCATCGAGAAAATGACGACTGAAAAAATGACATTTCGACCCGGGAATTCGTATTTAGCAACGACATAGGCCGCACAACTTGAAACAAACACTGTCACTAAAGTACCAAGTGAACAAATAAGAACAGACATCCCGAGCATTTGGAAAATATTGAAGTAATGTGTTTCCGAACTCGAATAAGTGAATGCTTCTAAGAAATTGTCAAATGTCCACGAAGTCGGTAAACCTATGTAATCTTGAGCGTAATTGATCCGCGTTTTAAATGAATTGTAGAAAACCCAAATAAACGGATAAATATAAGTGATGGCAAAAAACAAGAAAATGATAAACATAAATACGAATAAAATCTTCTCGCCACGATGTCGTTTATAAAGCAAATCGTTTTTACGTTCGTAATCGCTTTGGCGAATAGCATTTTTCTTGGCTTTGACTTTTTGTTTAAAAAATGTCGAGATAGACATTAGAAATTCACCTCCTTAAAGAAGTGATTGAGCAAAGCTCTAGTTCCAAGCACGATCGGGGTACCGATAATGGTGCAAAATAAACCGATTGTCGCCGGATGGTTTTTAGCGACGTTAGTTGATTCACGGAAAATTTGTAATCCGATTGTATTAGTGTTATTTTGTCCCGCCGTCAATAACATCGGTTGTAAATAAGTGCCAAAGACACCCATCATACCGAAAATAAATAGTGTAGTAATCGTCGGCCAAGTTAACGGGATAATAACATGGACGAACTCTTTTAAAGGCGGAACTCCGTCCATTTTAGAAGACTCCAAAATATCCCGAGGAATTCTTGCCATTCCGGCAGTAAGCATCATAACGTTGTATCCAATACCGGTCCAAAAGCAGAAAATCCATACCATCCATTGAGCCGTATCACCCATAAAGAAAGTAGAACTTTTAAGTCCAAAGAAATTGAAAATCGGAGTTAAAAATCCATTGTTTTCAAAAGCGGTTTTGTACACGAGCGTCAAAGCTACGATTGGAAGAATCGAAGGCAAGTAGAAAATGACCTTAAAAGCCCCGGCTGCATATATTTTTTTGAAGATAAAATACGCAAATAGCAAAGATATCGGCAAAGTAATCAAGCAGTTTAAGACAAAGTATACTAAACTCGCTTTATACATATTTGATATAACAGGATCCGAAAATTCTTGAAATAAATTATTATAGTTATAGAACAATTGATTCATCGGAACCCATTCGAGGCGCGAATTTCGTACCCATTGAAACGTTAATAAAATAGAATTGATGTTTACTCCAAACCACATCAAGCAAAAATGGAATACCGGATAAGCTAGCATTAAAATAACGAAAAACGCAGTACGCGGAAATTTGCGCTTGCGTTTTTCATTTACTCCATTTTCTTTTTTTACAAAGACACTGCTCATATTAACTCACCATCGCTGCGTTACAGAAACGAGCCCAGGATCCTTTAGCGGCATTGTATACGTCATTCATTACTCGATCAACGCTGTAGGCAACCGGATCAAGCATCGCATCATTGTAATAACGAGTATTATTGATCCAGCAACAAACATCAGTATCACCATTAGCGATAACTAATGGCGAATTAGTCGCGTTAGAAATGTTTACAGAATCGCCCAATATCTCAATCATCGAAGCGATGTATTTATCTTTCGCCGCTAAATCACTCATATCGAAGGAACTATAATCAAACGCAAGGAATGGTCCTTCAGACAATTCAACGAATTTTTTACAAGCCCATTCAGTCTGTAAGAAAAGGATGAATTGCTTGGCGAGATCTTTGCTTGGTGAATTTTCTGGAATAAGAATTGAATCTCCAAATCCGACCATGAAATTATAATAATCGCTTTCAGCACTGACACGTGGTGTTCTCATAAACTTAACGTCGAAAGTGAAATCGGCTTTTAACATTTGTTGGATTTCTCTTTTAGCCCATTGTCCATATGGAATCATGGCCGCCTTTTCTAAATAGAAATCAGTTTGTGCAGTCGACAAACTAGTACCATATGGTTCGCTATTTGAATATTGTGGATTTTTTGCGATCAAATCGTGCCACATTTTAAATGCTTTTTTAAAGTTAGCGCCACGACCATCAGGATTGAAGTTTTCATAACTATTGCTATAAGTCCCGTCATCACTTTGGAAAGTCATCCACTTATTGAAGTTTTCAACCCCTTCTAGTTCAGCCCACCATTCATATATTACATAATCCCAATAATAATCTCTGGAATTTGGACCGCCGGCCCAAACAAACGGTGTTACAGTTCCATTAGTATCCTTAACTATCCTTGAACATAACGTAACCAATTCATCATAGGTGGTCGGTACTTCCCAACCATATTTTTCAAACATTGAAGAGTTATAAACTAATCCTCCGGCGCCTTGAGTCCAGTTAACTTTATAATAATGTTCTTCCCCGTTTTCATTTTTATAACGACTCAATTCTGGAGCTCCGTTAGAAAAACGATCCACAAATTTTTTACCGGTGCTTTCATCGACGACCGTGTCATATAAATCATCGAGATTGGCTAATAAGCCACGTGAAGCGTAGTTTTGCCAATTGAGACCATGTGACATGTAAATGTCGTAATTGCTAACGCCGGTCAATTGTTCGTCGATCTTTTCAAGAATCAAAGAGTCCGTTTCAAATTCGACTCTAGTTCCAGTTTGATTAGTAAATTCTTGGGCAATTGCTTGTAACCATTCATCACCGTAACCACCATTATAAGCGACGATGCTGAGGAAGCCACCTTCACGCGGACGTTCTTTTCCACTACCACAAGCAGTTAATGTTGTAGCAACCGCTAGCGCCAAAAATGGTATTAGTTTCAACTTCTTCATTTTAAGATATCTCCTTTCGTTTGATAGAAATCGATTTCCTTTATCTATGTTAATCATATAATGGAGGAAGAAAATTGTCAATAATAAATTGAAATCGGTTTCATTGCCATTGTAATCGCTTACTTTGTAAAAAATAATGGTTAATTATAAAAGCAAGTGCAACAAATAAAGAAAGAAAATTGAAAGAATAAAAAATGTAGTAAAAAAACTGA
>CANQWG010000011.1 GCA_947627505.1 uncultured Bacilli bacterium
GAAAATGCATAAAATTGCCTTTATTTAGCCACTTTTACTCGTTTATTTTTGATTTAACTGTCAAAGATGAGATTATATACTATCAAAGGTAAAAGTAAACATAAAAGTGAGGTAATTTTATGAAATTTTTAAAAAATTCAATTTATATAACATTATTAGCCTTAGTTTTTTTAATTATTGGCTATTTTGTTTATTCTTATACTCAAATTAATGGAAGTGTAAGCCAAGATGTTTTCAAGCAACAATTTTTTAGAACTAAAGATGAAAAAGGTTTTGTAAGCTTTGGATCATTTAAAAATACGGTAATTTGCTATGATGATGTTTATTATTTCATCAAAGATCTTACTTATGATAATGGCATTTTTACATTACAAAATAGAGATAATGAAGAAGTTTATAAAATAGTTGCTATTGATGAAAATACTATTTATTTAAGTGATTTTAATACTTATTTTTACAATATTACTTTATTTAACGAGGATTAGAAAAATGAGTGAAGATTTTGAATTAAATAATATATATAATCTAGATTCTTATTCTGCAGTCAAAAAAATAAATGATAAATCCGTTGATTGTATCTATATCGATATTCCTTATTTGTTTTATAAAGGTGGTAAATCATCAACTTTAATTGGTCAGCGATTATGTGATGTTTATAAAGATATAAAAGATTTTTCAAATGGTATTGATTATTCAATTTTTGATGATTTTAAAAGAATTATGAAAAAAATAAATATTTTTATATGGTGTAGTACGCGACAAATGAAAGAAGTAATTAATTATTGGTTATCAATTAAAAATGTAAAAATGGAATTGTTTGTATGGTGTAAAACTAATCCGGTTCCAAAAAATAATTGTTTATTAACTAATGTCGAATATTGTTTATGGTTTCGTGATGTAAACGTAAAAGTAAATGGCGATTATCACAATAAGTCAAAATACTATGTTTCGGTTATTAATCGAATTGATAAGAAATTGTATAAGCATGCAACAATTAAACCTTTAGATTTTGTTAAAAATCATATTTTATGTGCAACTAGTGAAAATGATTTAGTTGTTGATTTTTTTAGCGGTTCTGGAACGACAGCTGTCGCTTGTAAAGAATTAAAACGTAATTTTATTTGTTTTGAAATAAAAAAAGAAAATTATATTAATTCCTTAAAACGTTTAAATAATGACTTTATTAATGATGAATTAAGGAAATTTGAACAGATTAAATTATTTTAGCGAGGTGGGAAAATGAAATTACACGAGATTAAGATCAAAGATAATTATTATTATGCATTGATTCATGGCTATAAATCTTTTGAATTAAGGAAAAATGATAGAAATTATCAAGTTGGCGATTTAATTCATTTTGTTGATGTTAACGGAAATGATTTTTTGAATGAATCATTTAATTTATTTATTATTACTTATGTTTTAAAAAATGTTTCTGAATATGGATTAAATGAAAATTATTGTATTTTATCAATTCAAAAATATAGCAGTGAATTACTAAAAGGATTGAAATTGTTATGATAAGATTTTTAAAGAAAATTGATTATCGTTATATTGTTTCTGGAGTCATTTTAATATGGATCATATCGTTAAGTTTTATATTTAAGGATTCATTTGTTCGTGTTTGGGAATCATTAAAAGATTTTGGATTATCAATAGCTTATTATTTTTGTGAGCTTTTTTATCTACCTTATAATATTAAACCTACCATTAATGATTTAAGTGTTTCTTCGTTAAAAATAATTAGTGATTTTAACATTTTTGATTTTTCTAATTTTCAAACTTTTTTCGATGTTGGATTTAATATGATATTTAATATAGATACATTATTAAGATATTTGAATAAAGTTGCGGATTTTCTATCATCAACAACAAGATTTTTATTAATTTTTGCTCCGTTAGTGCTGTTAATTATTTTAAAATATCGAACTTATTTTAGCGAAAATGATAATAAGCTTAATAGTGATTCAAAGTTTCTAAAAATATTTAAACAGATTGAGTTAAAATTTTATAATCCGATTAAAAATTGGTTGATTGATTTGTTTCATTTTTTCTTTAGTAAAAAATTTTTTGTAATAATTACATTGTTGATGTTTAGTATTTATTTTAATGTGATTACTATAATTGTTGAATTTTTCGCTTATTATTTTTATTTGGTCATTTCTTTTGATTTTTTATCCCTTTTCAAACAATTATATAAATTTGTAATTGATCTTTATCCTCTTTTTAGATTTGTGCCACTTCCAATATGGTTAATTTTAGCTGTTTATTTAATTAGTAATATTAGAAAAAATATTGCTTATGGTATTTTGAATCACTATGAAATGAAAAATCGTGGTTATATAAATTCAATCGGTCAAGTAAGTATGATATGCGCTCCAATGGGCAAAGGCAAGACAACGGTCTTAACGGACATGGCATTAAGTCAAGAAGTAATGTTTCGTGATAAAGCTTTTGAAATGATTTTAGAGAACGATTTAAAATTTCCGTTTTTCCCTTTTATTGTTTTTGAAAAAGAAATTCAACGAGCGATGTATTATCACGAAATATTTAATTTAGCTAGTGCTAGATTATGGCTTAAAAAAAAGAGAATTCGTTTTGAAAAGAACAACGATAAAAGTAAATGCTTTGATTATGATTTTAGTAAATATGGATTGTACTACGATGATAATTTAAAAAGAATACATTTATTTGAGATGTTAGAAAATTACGTTCAGTTGTATTTTATTTATGTTATCGAAAGTAGTTTACTAGTAACAAATTATAGTATCCGTGAAGATAATGTTTTGCAAGATCTAGGAAATTTTCCAATGTGGCATAGTGATTTCTTTAGATCTAATACGGATTATATGGACGCTTTTTCTCGGCATTCACATATTTTAGATTTCGATATGTTGCGACTTGGAAAAAAAGTTATTGATAATAATATTAAATCTAATGCTTTTGAATTTGGTGTTGTAGTTATTACTGAGGGCGGAAAAGAACGTAAGAATACGCTTGAGCTAAAAGAAACTAAAAAGAACGTTGAACAAACGAATCAAAAGAATGATTTGTTTAATATGTGGCTTAAAATGGCTCGACACTCGGCAACTATCGATAATTATCCTTTCATTAAAGTTTTAATTGATGAACAGCGCCCCGAATCAATGGGAGCAGATGTTAGAGAGTTATGTGAGAAGATTATTTTTATTCGCGATAAAAAAGATACGAAAACTCCGTTAATGTTTTTCTATTTTGAAACGATGATTTATGACTTTTTAAAAAGTAAATTCAGTAATATTTATTATCGATATAGATTTGTCCGTTCGGATAATACTTTATTTATTTATTTGTTAAAAAAATTAGTAAGTAAGTACATTCATTATTATGAACGTTTAAAAAATACATTTAGTTATCGTAAGTTAATAATCGAAAGCGAAAAAGGTACTTTAGACAATAATTTTGAAAAAAACGATTATTACATTATGGATAAAAAAATTTATAGTAATAGATTTTCTACCGCGTGTTTTAGTGAATTTTTTGAGTATAAGAGTTTAGCGAGTTCTTTAGGATTAAATGATTTAGAAGAATACGAATCAGAAAAGGCAACTTTAAATGAATTGAATCATCAAAGTTCCTATTTCATTAATGAATTAATGGAATATACGCAAAGAAAGGAATAACTAAAATGGAAAATAATTTATATCGAATTAATAATGACGGCTCACATTTTGTTGGTGTTAAATATATCAAAACTCGTAGTGGCGATGAATCGATTTTAAAGAATTATACAAGCGAGTTTTGTTATCAGCACGGCAAGCCTAGAATTAAGCGGAAGTCTGGCGATGAAGAATCTGATGTTTATAAAATATTAAAGGAATCTTACTTAAATTGTTTGCAGTATGAAAAGCGAGATCGATTAATAATGATGAAACAATATTTAAAGGATCATGATTATGAATTGTCCGATGATACGATTAATAATTTTTTATCGCGTCAATATAAAAATTTGAAAAATCGTGTTGAACGTTTTAAAAAGAAAGCGTTAAACAACGAATGGAATTATTTTGTAACGATTACTTATGATGAATCAAAACACGATGAATTTAGCTTTAAAGAAAAATTAAAAAAATGTTTAGCCAATTTGCATACGCGATGTGGTTATAAATATATGGGTGTCTTTGAACGATCGAAAATTGGTCGCTTGCATTTTCATTGTTTAATGAATATTCCAAGCGGTTCAATGAAAGGAAAAATTGTTGAGATTAAAGACTATTCAACTAGCGATAAAAAAATGAGAATTACGCATATTAATACGTTTTTTGAAAAACGTTTTGGTAGGAACGATTTTGTAAGGATTAATTCAAAAGAATTAATGCACGATAATACTATTTCTTATCTGTTAAAATACATTAGTAAAAGCGATGAACCTATTTTTTATTCCAGAGGAATAGCAACGTTCTTATTTTTGCAACTGACTAATAATGATGTTGTTACTTGCTTTGGCGATCTGTTGATTAGGTACGTTTTGTTTGATGATATTTTAGAGAATAATAGTTTAATTAAAATGAGGTGTTAACTAAAAAAAATTTTAACTTTTTTTCGGTGAGTGGCAAAAAAATACTGCATTCTTTCAATATTAATGTTTTATCGCATATAATAAAAATCCAAATCATACGCTTAAATTGCTAAATTTTAACTTTTTTCGTATGAGTTGGCGAAGTCGAAAAATGCGATAAAAAAGGATTGTCAATGTCTAGGGTTTCCTTGTTATGCCCTACGGGAAATAATAAGGCACGGCATTTACAATTCTTTAATTAATATTGTTTTGATGTTGTTTTTTGTCGTTTTTTTATTAACGAGCTTAATTGATTTTATATTAAATGGAAACTTGGCAAAGAAAAAAAGGCAAATTCGCCGTTTCTTTGCCAAGCATTTAATTAAAGAAAGTAGTCGGTACACACCTATTTATTGGCGGTGCGCTTGCGCGCCGACACTTGTTTATATAAATAGGTGTGTCTAATGCTCATTTATAGTTTTTGGAGGTAAAATAGTTATGTTATGTGAAGTTGAAGTTGAAAGAAAAAAGCATTATTTTAATTATCCGTATAGCGCAAAAGAAAAGTTAAAAGCTTTAAACTTGTTAAAAAGTAGTACTTTTGAATTTGTCGCACATCGCTATCATTGTACAATTCAAACTCTTTATCGTTGGAAACGTCAATTTGACGGAACTCTTGCAAGTTTAGAAAACGGATCACACGTTCCGTTAACTCCGAATCCGCGTGAACAAACAATCGAAGAAAAAAAACATATTCAAGATCTAATAAGGCGCAATCCTAATATAAGTCTTAATGAATTATATGGTAAGTTACGAGTAAATTATGGTTATTCCAGAAATCCCGTAACGCTTTATCGTTATCTTAGAAAAAATAATTATTTTAAGAATCTTTCAAAAGATAGAAAAAATTATAAACCTAAGAAATATTTTACTCCACTTTCGCTTGGCGAAAAAATGCAACTCGATGTTAAGGTTGTTCCTTACGATTGTCGAACAAAGGAAGTTCCTTTCGACATGAAGTTTTATCAGTATACTATAATCGATGAATGTACTAGAGAACGATTTATTTATCCTTACAAAGAGCAAAACGCAGATTCTACTTGTGATTTTGTGATACGTGCTATTAATTATTTCGGTTATAAACCGAAAGTAATTCAAACTGACAACGGACAAGAATTTACTTTTTTAAAGCAATATGGAAAAATACATAAGTTTGATTTACTTTGTGAAAAATTAGGAATTGAGCATAAGCTTATTAAACCTCGTACTCCTCGCCATAATGGTAAAGTTGAACGTTCTCATAGAAATGATAACGAACGTTTTTATAGATATTTAAAATTTTATAGTTACGAAGATCTAGTTAGGCAGATGAAAGCATATTTAAAACGATCTAATAACATTCCTACAAGTGTTTTAGGTTGGAAAACTCCGATTGAAAAACGTAAAGAAATAATGTTAAGTGATTTTGGGGTTGTTGAGTAAAATATTTTTTGTTATAATTCTCGCAGATTGGGGGAATTATAGTGAATTTTAATTTTTTAGAACATGTTGTTGATACTCCAAAAGACACTACTGGAGTTTATATTAATAATCCACCATACGAAAATTATAATTGGTTATTATTAGTAATATTTGTTTTAGTAGTGCTTATTTTTGGAATTATTTATTTTGCAACGCGAAATAAGCAAAAGGAAAAATAAATTAAGCATCAAAAGATGCTTTTTTTTTGAAAAATTTTTCGCGAAACCCCTAGGGGTTTTATTGCTATTGATTGTCTATTTCTCTTTTTTTCTTTTTTAATTATTTTTTTTAAAATGTCATTGACAATTCATCACACTTTAAAATAACTCTTTAATTATTTCCTTCATTCATTTTATAATAGTATAAACAAAAAAAGGAGACAATTTATGAAAGATCTCATCATCATTGGTGCCGGTCCAATAGGACTTTATAGCGGTATTCTTGCTTCACTACACAATTTAGATTTTTTAATTATCGAATCAAAAAGTCAACCGGGAGGACAATTGACTTCTTTGTATCCTGAAAAAGATATCATCGATCTTGCCGGTTTACCTAGTATCAGCGCTAAAAATTACATCCATCAATTAATGCTTCAATTGACTAATCTTTCTTCGGATTCATTGCATTTAAACGAGAATGTTCTCACTATCGAAAACAAAGAAAATTATCACATCGTCCACACTTCAACATCCTCTTATGAAACTAAAACCATTCTTATTTGCACCGGCATGGGATTATTTATGCCCCGTAAAATCGGACTAGATAATGAAGATTGTTTTAAAAATATTTTATATAGTCTTCCTAGCAAACAAATGCTCAAAGATAAAAACGTGATCATTTTAGGCGGAGGAGATTCCGCGGTCGATTGGGCTTTAACATTAAAAGATCTTGTCAAAGAATGTTCGATTGTTCATCGTCGTCAAGAATTTCGCGCCCAAGATAATCAAGTACAAGCAATGAGAAATTCAACAATTAATATTTATACACCTTACACCATAAAAGAACTTCGCGGTGAAGATAACTATCTTACTTCCATCATATTAGAAAACGTCGATACTAAAAATGAAGAAGAACTATCTTGTGACTATCTTTTCGTAAACTATGGCTTGATTCCAACTAAAGACAATTTTAATGTTGCAAAAGAAAATGGCTTAATCACAGTTAATCGCACTTTTGAAACATCGATCAAAAATATTTTTGCTGTCGGAAATATTATCACTTACGAAGGCAAAGTAAAAAACATCACCTGCGGTCTTGGCGAAGCTGTTGTAGCCATTACCAAAATCGATCAAATCTTAAATCCCACAAAAAATATTCCCATCCATTTTTAATTGGAGAGAATATCTTTTTCTTGGAGATCTTTGATTTTTAAATAACTGCGATAATATTGCTGAATTTTTTGATCAATAAATGGAAAGACACGATCTTCCATTTTTTTATGAACTTTTTCATTTACATAACGAATTACTTTATAAAGATCATCATCATATACGTATTTTTTACGATGATATTCAAATTCCTTTTCATCAAGACGAATTATTTCACCATCAACTAACAATTTAAGATCCAAATCATAATCGATATATTTGATGATATGATTATCGATAAGACTCGGCGAGGCGATATTGCAGTAATAATAAATTGAATTTTCGCGAAGCATCGCAATCACATTAAACCATTCTTTAAAGAAAAATATCGAGACCGCCGGTTCTCTTGTATACCACTTTCTGCCGTCTCCTTCAATCACTTTAGTGGTTGAAGAAACGATAACGATATAATCCTCACAATATTCGACAATCATCGCATTATCCCAAGTACGATGAAGACTTCCATCGTGTTTGTAACTTTGCACTTGTATAAATTTACCGATGTAATCTAAATCCATTTTTTGAACCTCGCATAGATTATATCACTAGTTTTTGTGCTTTTCCATTTTCCGCTTTAAATAAGATTAATTACTGCACAATAAAGTGTTTCTTTTAATATTCGCTTTTTTAATGTATAATATTATACATTAAGAGGACATAAACCATGGAAGAAAATAAAACCAATGAAGAAGTAATACGACAAGTACAAAAAGAAGAAGGAAAAGAACAAGCGACAAACGAAAATGTAATTACTCAAGAAGAAAAAATTGAAGATCCCAAAGATACCTTGTTAGATTTAAGCGATAAAGATTTAACTGCTTTAGTTGAAGAGGCTCGCTTAAAATTTTTTGATACTTATAAAAAGCAAAAAAGAATTAATTTAATTGTGATGATCGCTTTTGTTGCCGTATTAGTTTTATTCATGGTCCTTTTTGGAACTAATCCCAACATGTTTACCTACTTTCTCATTTTTGTCATTATCTATTTTGCTTTCATGTGGTTGTATTCAAAAAAATCAAAAGCAAAGTTAAATGATTCTATTGATGAATATGTTACAACCTATGGTAGATTAATCGATAGTTACGTATTTACCGATCAAAACTTTACGGATATGAAAATTTTCTACCATAAGCAGTTTGATCTTGAAAGAATAAAAAAATCACGCGTTGTCAAAGATATTAACCATGTCGGATCTCGCGATATGATTGAAGGAAACTTTGACGACGATCCTTTTACAGTCGGTGATTTGTTAATCAACATTAAAATTCCCAATGAGAAAAAACCAAAACCGGTTTTTATCGGAAAATATTTTGAATTCCCATATTTGCAATTAGTCGAAGAAGGACGAACTATCGTTTATCTTAAAGGCAATGAATTAAGTGTCGGACCTAGCGATATCGCGGATCTAACCGAAGTGAAAATCGAAGGACTTAAAGATGAATATATCGTTTATTCCTCTGAAGATAAACCTAAAGCTCATTTTTCTAAAGCGGTTATTGAAGTCTTGAACAAATTCGAAACTAACGATACTCTTATCGACATGTTTCTTTCTTTCACGGAAACGCAAACTTCACTTGGTTTATCGTACGCTGACAATGTGATGGTTATTCCTTTAATGGATCCATTTAAAATCGACCCGATCAATCAATATCAAAGCGATGTTTTGAAAGTTGTAGATTTGATGAAAGCGTTGAATAAAGCAAAAAATAAGAAGTAAGGCATTTTATATTTCAATCTTAAGTGTGACAAATTATAAATACCAACTTAATATAATTACTTCGATAATCAAATTTTTTATAAAAAAACTTGCTGTTATGCAAGTTCTTAAGCGTTTTAATTAATTTTAAATCAACTAATTATCGCTTTTTTTACGAGTTTCTAAATAATTAAAAACAAAATAACAAAGAATTCCAAGTCCGACGATTCCTACGAAAAAATAATTCAAATAATCAACGAACAATTTTCCTTTATTTAATTGTTTGAAAAGATACCCTAACGGATAAAAAAATAAAAGACTTGAAATTAATAATCCGGAATAAATTGGTATAAATTTATTTTCCTTTTTATTTTTTAATGTTACTAAAAGCAAAATACCACAGGCAGCGAGCACTATTGAAATTAGCATCGCGACGATATAATCAGAATTAAAGGAAATATCTACAATATATTCGTCTGCATAATATTCAAAACTTAAAATGTATTTTACTAAGCTAAAAATAAAAGATACAACACCAATAAAGATCAAACTCAGATATTTAAGCAATTTGTTGTTCATCATTATTTTCTCCTTCTTCACAACTCAACAATCTCGGTTGTTTGATTGAAATCAAACATATTATCACAGCGTTGATAATAATGTTTGGAAGCATATACATACCATTATAGACAATGCTAAACATTACCGGTCCCCCAAAATATCCTTCCGGACAAGAGCTAGCCCAGAAAATTATACCAGATAAAAAGTGTGATAAGAATTTTAAAAAGCCACCTAAGCTAGTCCCAAAGACTAAGGCCAAAATCCGTTGCTTATCGGTTGTCGCTTGATGATAGGATTTTGTAAATAAAGCACAAGCGCAAACCATAGGATATGCAATTATATAATCTAATATAATTTGGCAAAAGACTTTATACCAAGTATCAGCGATTGCAGGATTAATAGTAGTGCCGCCTAACATTTGTAAAAAGCTTACCGCAATCGCAGCTAATAAGCCCGGAACAAATCCTCTTCGATACGTAAGGACCAATATCGGAAGCATCGCGATACCGATTGATCCTCCATTAGCAAAGATGCCTCTAAAGATGCCTCCTTGGAAAACATCCAGTACAAAAGCTAACGTAGCCATAAAGGCGGCTTCAGTCAAAACTTTTGTGGTTAATTTTGTTTTCATTTTTTCTTCCTTTCTAATAAAAAATCCTTCATAGGCATGCTATAAAGGAAGTGAAAACAAAAAATTCCTTACGCTAGCATTACCTAGTTCAAGTACGGTCTACCTCGGTATCAGAGGTACTCTCAGCCTAATTCCTTAAGCTCCCAAAAGTAATATACCTCAATTGCATAAAATTGTAAATAATTTATCTCTTGTTGCATACATTTAAATAGTGACAAGGAGATTTTAATTATGGATAGAATTCAACCACCACCTAATTATTATGGAGCCCCGTATCCTTCAAGTGGCGATCAAGGTTATCGTCCGCCATTTCAAGAGATGTATCCACCTCAAGGAAGTCAAGCCACTTATCCGCGAGCTGACAATAACGGAAACAATAATTCCGGATGGAACAACAACAATGGTATGAATAATAATAGTATGGGTGGTAACTCTGATACTGCCAATAACAATAATGGTTATTCATTCAATACCGATATTTCCCATCCTTTCTTTGGACGAAACATTAAAGTTTACTGTTCGTTTCCCGATTCTGGAAAATGGCATGATGTCGTCTTTGAAGGAGTAATGGTCGAACAATCAAACGACCATATCGTCATTGAAGATCGAAATTCTGGCAAATCTTATCTCATCGTAGCTGTATATGTCAATTACCTTGAACTAGACGGAGTAATGAACAGGCGATAAAATATAATAAAAACGGCTTAATATGATTTCAATCATAACTAAGTCGTTTTTTTATTAATGATTAATCCAATTAATCGGTTCTAACCCATTTTTAACTAGAAACTCATTGCATTTTATAAAGTGCTGATTTCCGAAGAAACCTCTAGAAGCCGATAACGGAGAAGGGTGTGGCGAGGTTAAAATCAAATGGTGAGGGTTAGTTATTAACTCTCTTTTTGAATTCGCCTTAGAACCCCAAAGTAAAAAAACCTTCGGATTATCATCTTCGTTTAATTTACTTATCAAAGTGTCAGTTAAAATTTCATAACCTCGATTTTGATGCGATAATGGCTGATTCATTCTTACCGAAAGAACGGTGTTAAGTAATAAAACACCCTGCTTTGCTAAATATGTAAGATCACCAGAACGAATCATCGTTTTTCCGTATTCGTTTTCAATCTCTTTAAAAATATTTAAAAGGCTCGGTGGTAAATCGACACCATTAGGAACAGAAAACGCTAAACCCATCGCTTGTTTCGGATTATGATATGGGTCTTGTCCCAATATAACCACTTTCACAGAAGAAAAGGGCGTTAAAGATAACGCCCGATAAATTTTCTGTTTTGGTGGAAAGACTCGATAATGTTCATATTCATTATCAACGAACTCTTTTAATTTCAAGTAATAAGGTTTAACCCGTTCTTGATTTAAGATTTCTTTCCAATCCATAACTACTTCTTTTTAGCATCAACCGGTTTAATCGGCTTTTTTAATTCCTTTTTTTGCGGTTTTAAAGGTTTTATTGGCTTAACAACTTCGGGTTTCGGTCCTTCGTCGGTTTTTTTAGCTAATTCGACAGGTTTAATCGGTTGAATAGGCTTAATTGCTTTCTTTTCTTCGCCTTTCTTTTCAAGAATATGATTATTATCTTCATCGTGTCTTACAATTATCGGATTAATCATTTTCTTATGTGCATTTTCAAAAGGTTTCTCTTCTTTATAGTCTTCCGGTTTACTGACTACCGGAATTTTTTCAGAAGAAATCTTTTTAACAGGATTAAGACTCATTGGACGAATAACCGATGCCACTCTAGTGGTTCCCGTATTGAAAGCTTCAGTCGGAGTTAAGTTACCACCTACTTTAGTATTTGAAGAAACATATTTCTTAAGTTCAAGTTGTTTTCGTTTTTCAAGATCAATCGGTTTGATATTCTTTTTGGTTTGTCCAGTCGGTTTAAAGTCAATCGGTTTTGCAAACTCTTTTTCTTCTTGTTGCGCTTCTTGCTTTTCTCCACGAACAACCGCGATTGGTTTAATATTAGGACGCGGTTTTTCTTCCACAACTTCTTCAACGACTTCTTCCGGTTCCTCGGCAGGTTCTTCAACGATCGGTTCAACAACTTTAGGTTCTTCTTTAACTTCAACCTTTTCAACGATCGGTTTGCTTTCTTCTTTAGGTTCTTCAACCGGTGTATAAACAAATTCTTTGATCACTATCGCTTCTGATGGTTCTTTTTCTTCCACTTCTTCATAAACTTTTAAGACTTTAGAATCACCAAGTTCGGCAATAGCATTCACATCAACATATTCAGCTTGATATTTTTCAAAGAACGGATCTTCTTCTAGTTCAACTTCATTCTCAATTTCTTCCTCTTCTGGGACTTCTATAACCGGTTCTTTGTCGAGTACAATGTCGATTTCTTTTTCATCAACAAAAGCAACTTCCCGTTCAACAACCGGAGCTTTATTTTCTGTTTCACCAGCATTGCCATTGACACCAAGATCAATGACACCTTCAGAAAGATCATCAATGTAATCAGCATGTTTTAACACATCTTGCGTCAATCCTTCGTTTTCAGTGCGATGAATAGCCGCGATGCTTCTAATCGAATCATCTGTAGGTTTATATAATGATTCATTGACCTCAGTTCCTTCATAGCCAAGGAAAACAGAACTTTTCTTTGAAATTTGAGAGAAATTGTCAGACAAAGCTTCTTCTTCCGATTTAGCCATCTTTTTAAAGTATTTTTCTTCCGCTCTTTTTGCTCTTCTTTTCGCAGCACTTTTACGGAAAGGTAATCCTAATAGAGTAAACAATAAGAACCATACAACTAAAACTAAGACAACCGCTACAGCAAAGACAACATATTCAACCCACAATAGGTCTTGAGGAATATATTTGTTGGCTAAATCAATCCATCCGTAAGGTTTAGTTACGATACCATAGAAACGACCATTTAACCCAATTTTAAAATTATCAGTAAATGGTTTTAAATAATCAGACCAGATAGTAAAAAGACCCTGATTATTAGATTTATATTTTGCACAAATCGTCGTATCAAATCGCACTAAGAAAAAGAAAGCCAATACTGCTAAAGGAATAAGCATCGAAATTACACGTTTCGTAGGGAAATGACGTAAATACATTTTACTATCAAAACGGGCTTTTTCTTCTTCAGTTAATTCGTAAGGATGTTTCATTAATTTTTTACGACGTCTAATTTTTGCTTTTTTAATCGCCAAACCAATCAAGCCAAAGACAAGGTACCAAACGATTGTCTCAATCACGAAACATATCGCACAAGACACTATGGTAACAAATTTTGGTTGGATACCCAAGTCAGCTAGATGTAACATCGCTCCGATGTCCTTATAGAATTTACATAATTCTCTTGCGGCATCACAAATAAACGGCATATTTTCCGCAAAGTATGTCGCGGCCGGTTGATAGATACGAACTACCGCCAAGAACACTTGAACTAATGTAATCAAAACGTAAACTAAAGTTTTTTTCATAACAAAATACCTCTCAATTTTTGTTTAATTGTATTATAGCATAAGTATATTTATATATACAACTCTAGATTTTTGCTTTAGTCACAACTCATGTCTAAAAAATGAAGTTTCTCGTAAAGAAAAGATTTAAATATCAATTATTTTTTTCTTACAAAAATCTTAAAAAAATTTTTTAATTTTTTTGGATTTTGCTCGTTTATCGCAATACATTTATTACAAGTGCCATAACGATGACAGCGACTGCAATTTTCGTCTTTTTTGGCCAACAAAAGCGCTCCTCCTATTCCAAACATCAATAAAACAACTATAAATAGTTCTTTTAAATTCATATCAAAAGACCTCCTATCACATAAAATAAAAATGAGCACAACCATGCGATGGATGTTTGAAGAAGCATATGTAATATAGCATCAAAAGTCGAATGCAATTCTCGCTTAATCGCCGCAAAAGCAGCAACACAAGGCATATATAGCAAAATAAAAACGAGCAATGACATTACTTCTAAAGGTCCTAGCAGTTGATGAATAGTATCTATCGATCCTAAAAGAATTTGAAGAGTCGACAAAACCGTTTCTTTAGCGATTAATCCGGTGATTAGTGCTGAGATAATCTCCCATTGATTAAAGCCTAAAGGTTGAAAAAATGGAGAAATTGATTTAGCCATCATTGCCATTAAAGAAACACTGCTATCAGTTACATAATTTAACCGCAAATCGAAACTTTGCAAAAACCAAACAACTATCGTAGCTAGAAAAATAATCGAAAATGCCTTTTTTAAAAAATCTTTACACCTTTCCTTCATCAACATTCCCGTACTTTTTAGGCTCGGAAATCGGTAAGACGGAAGTTCTAAAACAAACGGAGGCGGTACACTTTTAAATAAAACTTTAACGATTAAAGAAAACATTAATGCCACGACAATTCCAAGGCCATAAAGAAACATCATCACAAAAGGAGCTTTATTTCCAAAAAAGGCCGCGGTCAATACTGCATAAATCGGAAGTTTGGCAGAACACGACATAAAGGGCACCAAAAAAATAGTCATTCTGCGCTCCCTATCACTATTAAAGGTTCTAGTGGCCATCACCGCGGGAACCGAACAACCAAATCCCAACAATAAGGGTACAAATGATTTGCCGGATAACCCGAAAAATCGCATTGGTTTATCGACAATAAATGCGATACGTGCCATATATCCTGAATCTTCTAGCAATGATAAGAAAAGAAAAAGAACTAAAATCGTTGGAATGAAAATCAATACACTTCCAATTCCGTTCAACACTCCATCGATTATTAAAGATCTTAAAATCATATTGACATCATAAAAGAAAGTTACATCGATAAAGGAAATGAAAGAGGCAATCATTTGTTCAAAAATCGTTGAAAGTGTATTGCCAATGACTCCGAAACTTAAATAAAAAACCAATCCGAGAATTAAAAATAATATCGGAAAAGCTAAATATCGATTGGTAAAAAAACGATCGATTTTTCTAGAACGCCTTTGTTCTTCAGTCTCAAATGTCTCCCTTTTAAGGCAACTATTAATTATCTTTTCAATCAACTGATATCGGTAATCTACAACCACTGCTTCACAATCTAAATTATAAGATTGTTCGATTTTAGATTTTAACTTGTTGAGTTTATCGATAGTGTCTTGTGAAATGCCATACTTATCAGCAATATCTAAATTGCCTTCTAAAACTTGAGTGATTATAAATAAGTCATTAATCTTCGATTCTTTATTATCAGTTGCGATTAAATTTTTACTTTCTGCAATAAACGAGGATAATTTTGAATTATCGTAATAATAGCAAATTGGTAATTTTTTTTGCACGCTTTTAACTTGATCAACCAATTCTTTCAATCCTTCTTTTTTTAATGCCGAAATAGGAATTATTGGAACTTTTAAAAATTCTTTTAAATGTGCCAAATTTAGCGAAAGATGACTTTTTTCAAGTTCATCCATCATATTTAAGGCCACAACTAAAGGAATACCTGTCTCTTGAAGTTGTAAAGTCAAATATAAATTTCTTTCAAGATTTGTCGCATCTATGATATTTAAAATGACATCCGGATTTTCTTCGATAAGGAAATCTCTAGTAATAACTTCTTCTTTTGAATAAGGTGAAAGAGAATATATTCCCGGAAGATCGACTAACTCTAATTTTTTATCTTTATAAATATAGCCTACTTTGCTTTCTATGGTGACACCTGGAAAATTGCCGACATGTTGATTAGAACCTGTAAGTTGATTGAATAAAGTTGTTTTACCGCAATTTTGATTACCGATTAAAGCGATTTTCATCTTTTATAGCCTCTATTATCACAAGTTTTGCGTCTTTTTTTAAGATGGAGATTTCATAACCGCGAATGCTCAATTCCAAAGGATCGCCAAATGGCGCTACTTTTTGTAAAGTTACTTTTGTTTTTGGAGTAAATCCCAATTCTAAAAGACGATGACGGATATATCCAGAACCACATAATCTTACAATAATTCCGCTTTGATGAGGTTTTAAATCTGCTATAGTCATAAAAAAAGCCCCATCACAATTTATGATTGGAGCTGCTTTAATTTGTACAGATTGTTTAAAATCAGTCGATATTATAGTATTTTTTTATATTCTAATACTTCTTCATCTGAAGCTAAAACAAAGTGATCTTTTTCAATCTCGACAAGCGAAGGTTGATGTTCTTCATCGTAGTGATGACATGAACCATCATATACGATTACTTCTTTATTTTTCTCTAAGCGCGGATCGGGAATCGGAATGGCGGTAAGCAATGCCCTAGTATAAGGGTGCAATGGTTTTTCAAATAAGCGCTTGGAAGAAGCGATTTCTACGATCTTACCATGATATATTACCGCGATACGGTCGGAAATATATTTCACAACACTTAAATCATGCGCGATGAAAAGCACGGTCATATTTTTTTCTTGTTGAAATTTTCGAATCAAATTGAGTACTTGTGCTCTTACCGAAACATCTAATGCAGAAATTGGTTCATCGGCAATAATCAACTCTGGATTCATAACGACCGCTCGAGCGATTCCGATTCTTTGACGTTGACCGCCAGAGAATTCGTGAGGATAACGCGATAAGTGCTCTGGTCTTAAACCGACAGATAGCATTATCTCCGTAATTTTATCAAGACGATCTTCTTCGTTTTCATACATATGGAAAGCTCTAAGACCTTCAGAAACAATATAATCGATATTGCTTCGATCATTTAATGAAGCTGATGGATCTTGAAAGATCATTTGAATGCTCTTTTTTAATTCATGAGCTTCTTTGCGTGGAAGTTTACCTGAAATTCTTTCACCGTTCATCGTGATTTCACCACTATAAATCGGAATAATTCGATTGATGGCACGTCCGATTGTCGTTTTTCCGGAACCGGATTCACCAACTAAGCCGAGAACTTCCCCTTTGTAAATATCGAGGTTTAATTTGTCGACGATAACCGAAAGACGATTGTGATTTTTATATCCGATTACCACGTCCTTCATTGAAACGAGCACTTCTTTATTTTCGTTTGCCATCGTCTTCACCTACTTTCTGTTGCATCGAATTCACGGTCATCTGAATTTTTTGTTCCATGTTGCGAATAATTTTCGGCTTTTGAACTTTAGGTGCCCGTGGATCAAGCAACCATGTTTTTGCATAATGTGAATCTGAAATTTTAAACATCGGTGGTTCTTTGACAAAATCGATTTTTAAAGCATATTCATTACGAGGTGCAAACGCATCGCCGACAATTTCGTTACCAAATGAAGGTGGATTTCCTTTAATATAAGTCAATTCATCACCTTCGTTTGCAAGTTGCGGTAACGATGAGAGCAAAGCCCAAGTGTATGGATGCGCCGGATGATAGAAAATATCTTCCACGGTACCATATTCGATAATCTGTCCACCATACATCACCGCGACACGATCGCTAACACTAGCGACGACACCTAAATCGTGGGTAATGAAAATCGTCGTAAAATTATATTCTTTTTTCAAATCTTTAATCAATTGCAAAATTTGAGTTTGAACAGTGACGTCTAGCGCGGTCGTCGGTTCATCACAAATTAAGATTTTCGGTTTACACGCTAAAGCGATGGCGATAACAACACGTTGTCGCATACCACCAGAGTATTGAAAAGGATAATCACGATATCTTTTTTCTGGATCTGGAATTTTAACTTTGCGTAAAAGTTCGATAGCTTCTGCTTTCGCTTGACGCTTCGTCACTTTGATTTTTCGCATGTATTCTTCTTTAATCTGTCTGCAATTTTCTTTTAAAGTTTTTTTGTCTAAGTCGTTTGAAGCTTTTAATTCAGCGATTTTAGTTTTCATTTCACTGATTGTTTGATTTTTAAAAGTTTTGACTTGTTTTTTAGCTTCAGCACTTGTTATAGCAAGTTGCTTTTTTAACTCCGGCTTTTTAGATTCATATAAAGCTTTCGCTTCTTTCTTTTCAATGACTGCGCGCGATTTGATTTTTTTTATGCGCGGATCATTCTTTTGAATATTAGGTTCACTTTTTTGCAATTTTTCGATTTCTTCAGCACAATGGCGTTCAATAATTTGAAGTTCTTGATAATAGTTTTCTTCATTTTGTCGCAACGCCACTAAATCTTTAGAAATCAATTCATCGTACATTTTCTTTAAATGCTTGCCATGAATTCGAAGTGTTTCTGAAATTTGATAACCGATCCTTAATAATGGATTTAAAGATGTCATCGGATCTTGGAAGACTGTTGCGATTTTACGTCCACGAATGCTTATCCAATCTTTATTTGATCGTATTTTAGCTAAATCGCGTCCTTCAAAAATAATCGAACCATCTGAAATAAAACCATTTTGTTCCAACATTCCCGTGAATGTTTTAGTAAATACCGATTTACCAGAGCCGGATTCACCAACAATAGCAAAAGTCTCACCTTTATAAATATCCATTGAGACATTACGAATTACACGTGATGTTTGCCCATGTAAATGAAATCCCACAGAGAGATTAGTAACTTTTAATTCAATTTCTTTTTCTGCCATTACCATTCACCTCCTACATGTGGGTCTTTGGGTCTGTCGCGTCAGCGAGAGCCAATCCAAAATAGAAGAAAGCGATTGTAATAATCATTAATACTATCGCCGGGAAAAATAAAGTATGCGGATAATTAACGTATTGACCTTCCGCTGCATTGTTTAAAACTTTTCCCAAAGTTATTTGTGAAGAGTCCATTAAGTTAAAATATTGTAAGGAAACTTCCATTGAGATACAAGAAGGAACAAATCCTGAAACCACTTGAACGATAATTGATACTAAGTTCGGCAAAAGGTTATGAATAATAATCGCACGACTTGAACTTCCTAAAGTTTCCGAAGCGATATTAAATTCACGATTTCTAATAATGATAATTTGATTTCTCATCATCGAAGCTAAACCTAACCATCCGAATAAGCACATCACAAAGACCATGCTCCAAAATGATGGTTCTAATAATTGCATCAACATCAAATAAATCAATAAAGATGGAATATTATTGATAACGTTCGTAAATTCAATCAAGATCGGATCAAGTTTACGAATATAACCCCAAAGGCCACCTACTACTAAACCCACAATAATGTTAATTACTGAGGAAATGGCCGCTAAAAGGAGTGAAAATCTCGAACCCTCCCAAATAATTGTCCAAATGCATTCGCCTCGTCCGCTAGTTCCGAACCAATATTTGGAATTTGGTGTAAGATTCTTTAATCTAGCAATTTCAATCGGATTTTTTGGTGATGGATTATAAAGCATCATCGGTCCAAAAATCGTAAAGAAAATAACGATAGCAATCAGCACCAAACAAAAGATAGCAATTTTATTTTTAAATAAATTTTTCCAAACAGAACGCCAATAGGAATAAGGCGCCGAATCTAATTTTTCAATATTTTCTTCAGAAGTGCCAACAACCGTAAAAAGATCATCATCTTCAGAATCAATTATTTTTTCAATATCTGTTACCATTGTTTTTGCACCTCCTATTCATCAGCCGTAAACGATATTCGCGGATCGGCAATCGCCATTGAAATATCGGAGATCAAATAAGAGACAACCGAAATTATCGCTGTAATTACTACTAGTCCTTGAACCATCGTATAATCTTCAGCATTTAACGCTGAAATTAAAATTCCACCAAATCCACCGATGTTATAAATATTTTCGATAAAGAAACTACCGATTAAGCAAGCGATGATTGAGGTAACGAAGGAACGCGATAATGGAACTATCGCATTTCTTAAAATATGAATAAATAAGATTCTATTTTCAGAAAGTCCTTTCGCTCTTGCAAATTTAACGTAATCCGATGAAAATTCGTTGAGCATATAACGACGGACCCAATAAGCAGTACCTGTCATTCCCGCAAAAGCGGTAGTCAAAACCGGTGGCAATAAAGTCATTGGATCATCCGGATTATAAATTGTTTTCCAATGCAAGACAGTTGAGAAGAAAACTAAAAGAACATAGTAATAAACTAAACCAGGAATCGAATCTAGGACAATGATGTAGGCTTTGCCTAATTTATCGATAAAACGATCTTTGTATTTTGCCATGAAAATACCAAGAGGATAACCAAGCATAGTATCTAATAAAATCGCCCAAATTCCCCATCTAAAGGATACAGGCATTGTTTGAGCAACAATTTTAGTGATTGCCACACCTTTACGATAAGCGGAAGAGACACCTAAATCAAATAATGTCCATTCCTTATTAGCGCAAACCCATTCTCCAACATTGGTTGCTTCGTCTACTTCATAAGATAATTGCATACATACTTCTTTTGGAAAAGGAAGAATATTATAATAATATTTTAATAATTGAACAATCATTGGAACGTCTCTAAAGGAAGCTTCACATGATTCTGAGGTCGGATCACAATTATAATACATCTCTTTAAGTCCCAAATTTGAAAGATAGACATTACACGTATAATCTTTTGCATCATTTGGGAATTTATCTAACCATCCTGTACAGAAGACCGCATGAAAATTTTTATTGCTACGCAAAAGCACAAATGTAATAGCGACAGCAAGCATAATAGAAATAAGCGAACTTCCGATTCTTTTAAGAGAATAATATGTTAACGGATTGGTAATAAATCTTCTTACCCAGTTATCACTTTTCATGATGATATTGTGATTGACAAGAACCACAAATACCACTAAGCATACAATTAACGCGATAATTGTATACCCTAATATCATCGTACCCATGTGAATTTAACAACCTCCTTAGTAGACAAAATAGGGCTAAACGTAGCCCTATTAATATTTTTTACTTGCAAATATTATTTTTTAGATTCGGCTTTTTCACGTTCCCACTCATTCTTCAAAGCTTGTCTTTGTTGCTTGGTGAGAGCTTGTTTAATAACTTCCAATCCTTTATATTTGTCATTTGATGTTCCATATCCGGCTCTTGGAGTACGATATGGAATAATATTTGAAACAGAAACTTGATAACCTAATCCTGTCATATACAATGGTCTTAAAATTCCCATTTCTTCTAATAACATAATTTCCGCTTTAGCAAACAATTGATAACGTTTTGAAATATCTTCATTTTCTAAATCGGCTTGTCTAACAAGACTATCATATTCCACGAATAATTCAAAAGTTTCTTCAGACAAACTTCCATCGTTTACAAGAGATTTATCATCGGCATTAACATAATGATAGTTAGTACCGAAATGTTGAGACATATCACCGCCTAGAGTAGCTGTATTCAAGAATGTTAACGGATCTTCAAAATCAGGAATCCAACCGGAAACAAAGATTGAGAAAGCGTGATAGTCTGAAGCGTTAGTATAATCAGTAGCCGAAGCAATATTAGTATTATTGATAATACGAACTAAGACATCACTATCGGTAGCGTTGGTACCATAAATTTTATCAAGATCATTAATCGCGATATCTTCATCGAAGATAACACCATTCATCGCTTCGTTACTCGCTTCAATAAAGTAATCATCGTATGTTCTTTGTTCTTCATCATAAGCGATACCGACATTTTCAAGATAAATCGGGAAAGTAATCGAAGGATCATCTTTCTTTAAACGATCACAAGCATCTTTAATTTGCTTCATTGAATCCTCAAGAGAAATTTTAGAAGCGTATGGATTCATCGGCTCGAGTTTTTCAGTAGCCTTTTCTAAAGATACATTATGCTTTGAAGCATATTCTTCGCATAAGAATTCAAAGTAATCCTTCTCTACAAGTTGCCCGTCTTTTTCAACCATCGTCTTTGCAAAATCGCGAGGTGTATAAGTGTTGATTGCATATTGACTACGGATCTGCTCATTGTCAACTGAGAAACGTAAATAATAAACTTCTAAATCCAAACTATTTAGTACCGCTTGTCTAAAGTAAGAATACTTTAATGCCTTATTAGTGTTTGTAATTGCAGCTTCGACATTATCAACATAATTTCTTAAAGAAGTATTATAAGTTCCTTGAGAATTAGTTTCTCTATTTTGATTCAAATAATAGATAAATGGTGATTTAGAACCTTCACCGTAATTTGAAAAAGCATTTTCGTGAGCAGGATTTTCAAGAGTTCCTGTTCCATCTTTCCCTAATACATATTCATTCCAACCATCAACATCGGCATCTGTGAGACCAAACGAATCGATTTGTCCTGATTCATATTGTTCACGAGCATACGTGTTGCCAATATTGGTCGGTAATTTATTAAAGATTAATGTGCTTGTAGTGACATGGTCTTTATCCCAATAATATGGATTCTTTTTATAAACCATTCTAGTACCAGCCGGATCCCATTCATCTAATAAGTAAGCACCACAATATAAAATCTTATCTTTCTCGGTTCCGAAATTGTTAAATCCAACCGAAGAAACAAAGTCTTCTTGCATCGGAAGATAAGCCGAATAAGTGAGCATAGTCGGGAAATAGTCGGCACGTTGTTTTAATTTATAGGTCAACGTCATCGCCGCATCATCATATGAGATTCCGACACGTTCAAAACTTAATATTTTTCTAACGTCTTCTGCTGTACAACCTGGAGTTACACCCATATCATTCAACCTAGTTGCAATTCTAGAATAGCGAATATTTTCAGGAAGATTTTTATTTTGCGAATTCAAAAAAGTTGCTTGCCAATATTCGTTGGCTCCATCAATGATAAGTGCTAAAAGGTAATATCCTTCAGCCAAATTGTCAAAATTTAATGCGTATCTGGCCGAAGTGTAAAAATCACTCGGTTTAACTGTTTTATCTTTGTATTGTTCTCCATTCCAAGTGACCCACGGAACATTTTTTCTAATATGGAATGTGTAAGTGTCTTTCGCGGCGTTGGTTTCCCACGATTCGCCCAAAGAAGGGACGATATTACCAAACCGATCATTCTCTACCAATCCATCAACAAAATTTACGATATGCTGTGAATCCTCTTGTTGGTTTGTCGTTGCCGAATTCAATGTCGACGGCATAGTAGAAACATAACTTGAAAAAGTATCTTTTCTTTCTAGACCCGCTAAATCAGCATAACCACTAATATTTCCTAAATCAACATACTGGTCACCGCCGCCACAACTAACAAGCATCGTAACTGCAAACACTGAAATAAGAAGTTTACTTTTATTCATACTATTGACCTCCTCATATCTTTTCTTATACAAAAATCTTTCGATTTGTGTTTTATTTTAAAGCAACCATATATCTAAGTCAAATTTTTTAATATAATTTTGGAAATTATTTGTTCTTTTTTTATAAAAAAAGAAAGCTTAAATTGCTTGAAAGATACTAAACAAAATTAAACTAGCAATCAAATCGATAATCGCTCCGTCAAGAAATCGTGCTCTTAAAAGGTAAATTCTTTCACGAGTTTCCAAAGGTAGCTTTCCTTTATAATATGCATTTTCCTTACGATAGGTGTAACTGATATTGTTTCCGCCAACCCAGCCGCATAAAAGAAGAATTAATCCAGCAGCCAAGCAAATTGAATCTGAAGCGATATTCCAAGAGAATGTTCGACCTAAAAATTCAAATATTATCGTTAATGCGATTCCGCCAAGAGAATATAACAATCCGATCAACATATTGCGTGGTTTAATCATTTGCTCAAACATCGTGGTCAACTCCTCTTCCTAGTATTCCAATCATAACAAAAAAATCACAAAACACATAATTGTTTTTGCAATTTAAAAATTTTATCATTAGGCATTAAGTCATTATTTTTTTATTTGAATATGAGTGGAATTCTTTATTTGAAAAAATAAAGCCAATTGATAATGTAATAGTTAAATTGACATTACTGTTTTTTTGCTCTAATAAAAGCAAGTTAAATTAATAGCTTCTTTATTTAAAGTTATTGCAAAATCACAAATTAAATTGCCTATCAGTTTAATGTCCGTAACCATTAAATCAAATTCACTTGCTAAAACACGCAGCTTCAGTTCATCAAAAACTTCTACAAACGAATGCTGCTTATCTAAAGCGACCGGGATGATTTGAACATCTAAATCACTGAAATTATGTGCTCTGCTTTCACCCACAAAAAGAATTTTTTTATCTTTGAGTTGCTCGTAAAACTTTTTGAAAAAATCGATAGTAATTTTATCGTCAATTAAAATTTTAGCACTTGACACGAGCGAATTGATGGCGCAATTTCTAGCTTTTTTTTCCGAAGTAATAATAATGTCGCATTGGTCAAGACAACGCTTTAAGTTATTAGCTAGAAATTTTAATTCTTGTTGGTTAAGATTATCTAGACCATGATCTTTTAAAATACGATGAAGTCTCATTTGATCTTTTTTTCTCATTTTTGATGAAATTAAATCGATGGTTTCTTCTTCATATGGCGAAATATTAAGGGCAACAAATGCTAATCCGCTTTCTAAAAAATCACAGATAACTTCATAACTGTAATTTTCTTTGTCGTTACACTCTTCTTCAATTAAAGAATAATCCAATTTTTTAAGCAGTTTTTTATTAATCCAACTTTTGAAACGTGCTTTTCTCTTATCGATTAACAAATGAGTTTTGTGTCCCATTTTTTTATTCCTTTTCATTAAAAATTTTTGGTAGTCTTTTCTATTTCGCGTTTGATTGATTTATTTTTTTCAGTCTCGCGCTTGTCATATAATTTTTTACCCTTAGCTAATGCCAATTCACATTTAGCCAATCCATCTTTTAAATAGATTTTCGTAATTACTAAGGTAAATCCTTTTTCTTGTATTTTACGATTAAGTTTTATGATTTCTTGTTTGTGCAACAACAATTTTTTGGTTCGCAGTGCCTCATGATTAAACAAATTACCTTTATCGTAAGGTGCAATATTCATTCCTAAAACAAACGCTTCTCCGTTTTTTATAATCACATAAGAATCGTTTAAACTTGCACCATGCATACGCAACGACTTAATTTCTGTACCTTTTAAGACAATTCCGGCTTCAATAAAATCAGACAAAAAATAATCGTAATACGCTTTTTTATTATTGACGATAATTTTTTCATCTTTCATCTTAGTCTTTTCCTTTCAATCTATTAACTCTATTTTATTTTATTAGATTTCTTCTCAGTAATCAAAGATAAATCTATCGTAGCTTTAGCAATATCGACTTCATCAACCTTTACCTTACATTTGTCACCTAATAAATATTTTTTGCCACTTCTTTTACCAAAAGCCATCATTCTTCTTTCATCATATATGAAAAAATCTTTTTTCATCGTTTCAAAAGCGATGAATCCGTCGATTCCGTTATCCATTTCGACAAACATTCCGTTAACAGTAAATCCAACAATAACTCCTTCATGTATTTCACCGATTCTTTGAGCCATATATTTAGCAGACATCAAGTCTATTACATCGCGTTCAATTGCTAAAGCACGCCTTTCATTAATAGAAGAAACTTCAGCTATTTTAATAAGATTGTTAATCATTTGCTCATCATAGTCGGTATGTTTTTCAATTAAAAATCGATCGATAAGACGATGCACTTCAAGATCCGGATATCTTCTAATCGGAGAAGTAAAATGGCAATAACATTTTGAAGCCAACCCAAAGTGACCTTTATTTTCAATCGAATATCTAGCTTTAGCAAGGCTTCGTAACAATTGACGCGAAAGCACTTCGTATCGCGGTGATTTAGAAATTTTTTCAAGATGTCGCGATAACTGTAATGGTGTCACCGTCAAAAAAGAGAACTGACATGAAAAACCAAGCCTAGACGATAACGCCATAAAAGCTTCCATTCGCTTAGCATGAGGTTGTTCATGGATTCGATATATAAATGGATAATGTCTTTTTTCAAAAGTATTGCTAACCACTTCGTTAGCGGTAATCATCAAATCTTCGATTAACTTTTCAGCTTCATCTTGATTTTGAATGGAAACTTCAAGCGGTTCTCCGTTTTTATCAACCTTGAATTTAAGCTCCGTCGAATTCAAATCTAAAGCACCTTGTAATTTTCGCTTTTTTCGTAAACTACAAGCTGCTTTATTTAAAGTATACAACGCTTGTTCTAATTCATGATTTTTTTCTTTTATTTGATGCTTTAATACAGCATTGACATAGGTATAAGTCAATCGCGCTTTGGATTTAATAACTCCTTTGCAAATTCGAGTATTTGAGACATTGCCATCTTTGTCGACCACGAAAAAGCAAGAAGTCACTAACCTTTCAACTCCGGGATTTAAAGAACAGATTCCATTCGATAATTCAAATGGAAGCATTGGCACTACTCGATCTGTCGCATATAACGAAGTCGCGCGAGATAAAGCTTCTTTATCAATACTTCCAAATTGCTTTACATAATGTGCGACATCCGCGATATGCACTCCAACATGAAACCCCTCATCATCTTCATAGGCTTCAACAGCATCATCAAAGTCTTTAGCGTCTTCACCATCGATAGTGACAATAAAATGATTGGTAAAGTCCTCCCGGTTTTTTTTATCTTCGCTTGCTACTTCTCGCGGTAATTTTTTTACTTCTTCTTTGACTTCGTCTTTAAAAGTCGTCGGAGCGCCGTGTTCTAAAATAATTCTTAAAACATCGATCCCCGGGTCGTTTCTTGAGCCGATGACTTCTTCAATCGCACAAGCAATTGAATTTCTAGAACTATCTAGAATCGTTGCTCGTACTATCTGTCCTTCAATTAAGGGAATTTCTGTTTTAACGATGTTAATCTTAAAATTTTGATATGATCGATCATTAACCTGAAGATAATAATATCCATTCTTTTGGAAAATTTCCCCAACTAAAGTCAAATGAGCTCTTTTTATAATTGAGAAAACTTTATATGCTTCTTTATTACTTTGATAATCTTCTTCTAAAAAAACTTCGTCATCCTTTAAAGCTGAATTCAAATTACGATTTTCAATAATGACTTCCTCTTCTTCGCCATCGATAATCGCTAACGAAAAGCAATCCTTGATTTTAGTAATTTTTGCTCTTTTAAGTTCTAAATCTTCAGGTACAAAGTATTCTTGCTTTTTTGAAACAACTAAACCCTCTTCTTGCAATTTCAAAAGAAGATCGTTAAGTTGATTCGATGTAACATTAAAAAGATCTTTTAGATTTTTAAAAGATCGTGAATGTTGCTTTAATAACTTAACGATTTCTTTTTCCATAATGACCTCATTAAATTTAGTATACCCTAGGCAAAATAAAAAGGGCTGCTGCCCTTTAGAAATACTTGGTAATCAACACTAGTAAGAAGAAGATGATTCCGACGATAAGTGTCATACGTGACACCCAAAGTTCCGAACCACGTTCCTTGGTTTTAGCAAAAATATTCATTTTGCTACCACCGGTAATTGCGCCCGATGCACCATCTGATTTACCACCTTGTAAAAGGGCTAATATAATTAAAAATACAGAGACGATTAATAAAACGATATCCATCTTCAAACCTCCTAAATAAATAGGTACTTATCTATTTTACACTAATTGTTTAAATTAACAAAGAATTAATTTGCAAAGATGTTATTTTGATAGCAACAATTTGACAATACACCCTTTTTGAATTATAGTACGAGTGAAAAAAGGTGAGCAAGTAAAGTGAAAGTAAAGAAGACTAAGATTAAAGAAAAACGCAAAAGATACTACATGGTGGATCCGATTTTATTAGTAGCGTCCATTATCTATGTTTTTCCATGTATTGCATTGGTCATATATTCGTTCGTAACTCTTGATAAATACAATGTCTCCGTCTGTGTCTTAGCGATTAGCTTACTTATTTCTTCAATAATTCTTTTCATCATTGCCATTAATGATTATATTTTAGTTGATTATCGTCGGCGTTTGGTGTTTTTGAGACACGGAAATTATACTCCTTTAAAATTTGACGATCTTGCCAAAGTTTTCACCGCTAAAGGTTCCGCGGGAGCTTTTATCGTGTTTAGAGTCAAAGGTTATAATCTATATAATATTCGTTATATTTCTATTTTTGAAAAACGACAACTAAAAGCCATTGACGATTTAGCCTCGCTTTTTGATGTAACCTTGGTGCCACCTAAAAAAATTAAGCCTAAACCAAGCAAAGAAGAATCAAAAAATCCATATCTTTTTCCGTTTTAAAGCGATCTATTTTTTTTGGCCACGACTCTTTTTAACCGCATTCTTAAAAATATCTTGCTGATTTCAACTATTGCCAAAGGAGTTAAAGATAATGTGGAAACTATAATCCACTCACGTAGTGAAAGAGCATGAAAACCAAATAAATTTTGAAGTGCTGGCACTAAAACAATTAGCAAAATAAAACAAGATGAAGCCACTGTAGCAAAAAATAATGGAATATTTTTTGTTTTAGAGCTAAAGATTGATTCATAGTTTGATCGTTGATTAAAGGCATGCAGAAGTTGTGAAAAAGATAACACAATAAAAGCCATGGTTTGTCCTAAACGATTAGCTTCGTTAGGTAACATTCCAGATTTTACATTTTTAGTATAACCGATAAAATATGCTAAAAGTGTCACTATACAAATAATTAGTCCATGAGCAATAACTCTTAAAACCACCGCTCGATCAAACAAAGTGTTGGCATTGACAGGTTTTTCTTTCATGATCCGCTCACTGGCCGGATCGACTCCTAAACTTAATGCCGGTAAAGTATCGGTTGCTAGATTAACCCACAAAATTTGCAAAGCCGATAACGGAGCAAATTTAAAATTGCAAAGTGTCGCGATAAAAAGCGTCATAATTTCAGCGATGTTTCCAGCAAGTAAAAATTGAATTACTTTTTGAATGTTTTTATATACTTTCCGTCCTTCATATATCGCATCGACAATCGTCTTAAAATTATCATCAAGCAACACCAATTCCGCTGCATCTTTAGCGACATCAGTGCCACTTTTTCCCATCGCACAACCAATGTCGGCTTTTTTTAAAGCCGGAGCATCGTTAACCCCATCGCCAGTCATCGCCACAATCGCCCCTCTTTTTTGAAAAGCACTGACAATTCGATATTTATCTTGAGGAGTGACTCTTGAAAAAACCGCATAATTTTGAATTTGTGTCTCTAATTCTCCGTCGCTCATTTTTTGTAATGTTTCACCATCGATAAAACAATCGTGCTCTTGAACTATTCCCACTTCTTTTCCTATCGCGACTGCGGTCATTAAATAATCTCCAGTGACGATAACCGGTTTTATTCCCGCTTCTTTACATATTTTAATAGAATCTTTGACTTCTAATCGAGGCGGATCCACAATGCCGAAAACTCCAAGTAGCATAAAATTTTCTTCAAGATGCGAATAATCTTCTCGATAAAGATTTTTTTTGGCCACCACCATCACTCTTAGCGATTCCCCGGCAATTTTTTTCACTTTTTCAATAATTTGTGTTTTTTCAAAATCATGTAACGGCCTTTCTTTTTGACCATCAAAATAAATTGTCGCTTTACAAAGCAATATTTCTAACGCGCCTTTACTATAACAGACAAGCTCCTTTGAATTACGACAAACGACCGTCATGAGTTTTCGTTCACTCGAAAAAGGAATTTCATGCAATCGCCAATATTCATTATTTAACGAAACAAAATCTAAGTATTGTTCCGCTCCTTGTACCAAGGCCTTTTCAATCGGATCGCCTAAATATTGATGATCAAAATACGTAACATTGGAGCATAAAGAAACTCCTTTAAACATTTCCTGATAAATAGATTCTTCAAACGTACTTTTGGAATTAATAATCTCATTAATGCTTATCACTTGTTTAACTTGCATTTCATTAGTAGTCAAAGTTCCAGTTTTGTCAGAACAAATAACTGTCACACCACCTAGAGTTTCAACCGATGCAAGGTTTCGCATTAAAGCATTTTTCTTAGCCATCCGTTCAACTCCCAAAGCTAAAACTATCGTCGCCGTTGCCGGCAATCCTTCCGGAATAATTGAAATTGCTAAAGCTATCGATGTCAGTAATAATGGTTTCCATGATTTACCATACATTAACCCGATTCCTAAAATTAAAAAACAGACGATAATTCCAATAAGGCTTAAGACTTTTCCTACTTTATTCAGTTTGTGATTTAAAGGTGTATCTATTTTTTTATCATGTTTTAATAAAGTAGCGATTTTACCTACCTCAGTTTCCATTCCAATCGCCGTCACTACTCCATAACCATGACCATAACTTACTAAACTCGATGCATAGGCCATATTGATCCGATCTGCCAAAGCGACATTGTCGTCTAAGACTTCAAACGCATTTTTATCGACCGGTAAAACCTCTCCTGTTAAAGAAGATTCTTGAATTCTAAGCGAAAAACTTTTGATAAGGCGACAATCTGCCGGCACCAAATAGCCATCTTCTAAATGTACGATATCGCCGATTGTTACTTCTTGCGAAGGAATAATATATTCATGATTATCTCTTATCACTTTAGCATTCGGAGAGGAGATTTTTTGTAAAGCTTCCAAAGCCGAATCTGCCTTTAATTCTTGAGTTACTCCAACGATAATATCAATAGCAATAATCGCCAAAATAACATAGCCTTCGATATAATCGCCTAAAAAAAAGGATAATACTGCCGCACTAAAAAGGATGAAAACCATCAAATCTTTCACTTGCTTTAGCAGCGTTTTAAAAAAGTTTGCTTTTTTACCTTTAGAAATGGTGTTTTCACCATATTTTTTTAATCTTCTAGTAGCCTCTTCATTCGTAATTCCTTTTTCGTCGCTACCTAATGTTTTTAAAGTTTCTGCAATGCTCATATTATGAAAAATTTTTTTATTTGTTTCCATCTCATTACCTCTTAATAACATCAATAAAATATATAATTTTTTTAGATGATATATTCTTTTTGAATTTAAACCATAATAATCAAAATTGCTGTTCAAAATCGTCAACTCTTGTTTTACCGAAGTTGCAAAATCAAAAAAAGGCGGTTTTTAGCATTATTAGAAGAAATATGCTATAATTTATAGGATATTATCGTCCCCGATAACAAATAGGAGGTCATCATTATGTTTAAAAGAAGAAAAGATGGCGATCGGGCAAATTTTCCTAACAACCTCCGTAAACTTCGTATCGAACGTGGTTGGTCACAAGCAAAACTCGGAAGCTTTTTAGGTGTATCCCGACAATCTGTTAGCAAATGGGAGGTGGGTAAAAGTTTTCCAGACTTTTCTTTGTATGTAAAACTAGCCGAAATATTTGAAGTCGATGAAGCGGACTTATTGGCGGCTCCACCAATTGATTATCGAGCATTTTTCAAAAAGTTAAAAATAGGAAAGCGCCTTGGTTATACTTTCATGTTTATTTTACCTATATACTCAATAACATCCTTAATCATGTATCTATTCTTTCCACCCAAATATCCTGAAACTCCGATATATTACGCTGAAGAATTTCAAGAAAGAGAGATATTTAAGGATAAGAATGAAAATGAATATTATTTCACTTTAACATTTTTCGATAGTCATGATGCCGATGATATAAAGGTAATGGAAATTCAACTAAACGATAGACGAAGAACTTTTTTGAAAGTGACTAATACACAAGTATCCTACACTAACAAGTTACGTTATAATTACAAAGGCTTTAGAATGTATGGTAACTTGTACACTATGAAAATATCATTTTTGATGTTAGATAATTTTTCAGCTAGTGAACTTAAGTTAGGTTATATCATGGTCAAGTTTGATCAATCAATTCAAAGATTTAATTATACTTCTAGTAATTTAATTCTTAAGCATGCTTATGTCATAAATAACTTGGCAATCGATGCAAAACCAATAAACAATCAAGGCTTCTGTGTAAATTTTTCAAAATATAACGAGCAATTTAAACCCTTGGGTATTTATATTGCTTATAGTAAAGAACCTTTAGATTCTTTGATTATGGATTTTGAAAATAATAGTTTTAATTACAACTATGAAAATGTCACTGAATTTGACGATGAACTTATTTTTAATCAAATTAATATCACGTTAACTTATTTTGAAAATAACAATACACTTTCTCACTGTGCTTTAAACTTACCAATTGTCATCGATCCAAGCGACGCTTATTTAAGAAATTTTACCGATAATCACTTTATTATAGGAACGTCGATATAATCTAAGGAGAAGTACTTAAAATGAAAAAATTGTTTTTGATTGGGCTTGTTGCCCTTACACTTGGAAGTGTATCAGCTCAATCACTTTCACAATTACATATTAAAGATATAAAAAACAATGAAATCCAATACGCCAAACCATTAGAGCCTAGTCAACCCGATATCATTGCTCCAAATCCTTTTGCGTATGACGATTATTACAAATATTATACCAATCATCGAAGATTTTTAGCTAAAGCAAGCAATCTTTTAGAAACCCTTGCTTCAGTTTATCCTCCTATGCAAGGAAACGATGTTTTGTATCGTTCGTACGGCTATGTATTGCCCGATATTGACTATTTTCCATTAAGAATTATTCCTCGGCGTGAAGATTATGATTTAAATTCTATTTATTTAAATCATCTAATGTATACTGCGACATTTGATCCACATGTAATATTCAATTATGACGTATATCCAACAAAAGCCGATTATGCCGCAATATGCGAACATAATTCTTATTGGTGGGAATCTGGTTATTACAATTACGATCCATTCCTATTCGTTTACAAGAACCTTATTACTGATAGTTATAAAACATTTTTAGAATATGGCGATGTCGGCACCTTAGAAGAAAGAATACATGATGCTGTGGCCATGTTTGCATATTTTGCCGCTGGAAATCCAGTATTTGGTAGATTAGATCCTTATGAAAATGCCTTTGTCAGCGCTTTAAGAGATGTAAGTGGTATTATTACTACAGTTAGCGCCATCAAGAAAACCGAAGGAAGTTTCTTTGGCTTAATCAAAAACGCCATTGATAGCTGTTTACCGGTCGTTGCCTACACTGAAACGTATAATTACTTAGATGATTATGCAGGAGAACGAATTTGCCCGGCATATCTTTCAATCGTTGGTTATGCCCGCAAAGTTTTAAGAAAAGATAATGAATTATATTATTCTTACGAGGCGATTTACGATGATGCTAACGGAAACTACGTAGCATTTGAAATCGATCAACTAACGGAACTTATCATCTGTCCGTGGTTTGATATAAACACTTTATAATTCTATTTAATTTAGAAAATGATAATTGAGTTTCTTTTCTCTTACCAAATAAAAAATTCATCAGTTTTACTGGTGAATTTTTTCTTTTGTTCGATGTGGTACTTGATGACAATGGCGGCACCTAGCCTCATAAGTTTCTTCTGCACCGACAATAACGATTTCGTCTTCATAATATGCCGGCACTCCGTTTACAATTCTTTGAGTTCTAGTTGCCAAAGCCCCACAATTTTCACAGATTGCCGAAAGCTTAGTAACCGACTCAGCCCGAGCTAATAATTCAGGCATAATAGAAAAAGGTTCTCCTCTAAAATCAAGATCAAGTCCGGCAACGATAACTCTAATTCCTCTTGAAGCCAACGTTTCACAAATCTCCACTACTTCCGGATCTAAAAATTGCACTTCATCGATGACGACCGAATAAGTATCTTCTTCAAGATAGTTATAGATATCGTGAGCCTTATCGATATCCACGGATTTTGTCCGATTTTTTGCGTGTGAAACAATTTCACATTCAGAGTATCGGTTATCAATTCGTGGTTTAAAAACCAACACTTTCTTTTTAGCGTATTCCATTCTTTTAACACGTCTAATTAACTCTTCGCTTTTGCCAGCAAACATCGGTCCACAGATAACTTCAATCCAGCCTAATCGCATATTGTATTCCATATATTTACCTCTTTCTATTCACTTTCTAACTCCAACGTCATGTTTGGATAAATCAGTTTTAAAAAATCATCATTGTAAATGGTATCTATCAGTTTTTCAAAAAAATTCGGTTCTTGACATTGCATGGTTTCCGCACATATATGTCGCGCTTCTTGTCGTTTTAACGCCACTAAAGAAATTAAACTATCAAGCAAAAAGAAAATAATAAATCCGATAGTCAGTTTATGTCCGATGTGAGGGGGAATTTTAGCTAATTGATGCAGAATAAACGGATACAATATTTTTAAGGCGAGCGCGGAAACGATCCCCCATCCAATCGCGTGAAACAAAGAAGTTCCACCCCAGAACAATCCTTGCAAAACTTGCTTACCATTGATATAAATAAATGATTTATAATTCCAAGATTCGGTTTTAAAAAAAGCACGTTGCAAAGCCCAAATCGTATATTCAAAAAGGCCACCGACAAATCCACCGACAAGAATTAAATTATGCACTTTTTTAAATCGATGCAACAAGACAACCAAAAGAACGAAACCGGCACCATAAACGGGATTAACCGGACCGTAAATCAAGCCGCGCCGTGATTGCCATTCACCGAATTGAAATAAGCAAAGAATTTCTTCATAAACCGTGCCTAAAACACTTCCAATAAGAAAAATCCACACTAGCTGATCTAGTTTCAATTCTTGAGCAAACACCTTAGTTTCTGTCTTTTCTTTTTCAATAGTTTCTATCATAATAATTCCAATCTATTTAAGATATTCATATACAATTAAAATTATAAGTGATTACCTAATGATATTAAATCTTCTTGTAGATTTTTTTACAATTTTTGTGCCACTTATTTTATTTGTATAAGTAACATTATACTAATTATTTATATTGCAAATCTTTTTTAAGATACTTTAAAATAATTGTAAAGAAACCCATCTTCCGTCGTTGTTCACTAGATTTTCCGTCGTTTTAATAAAATAATTTCATGCAAATTGATTTAACTATAT
>CANQWG010000012.1 GCA_947627505.1 uncultured Bacilli bacterium
TATTTATTTATAAATAAGTAATTTATCCAAAATATTCACTTATCCTAAATTTTATAGTGCTAAATCCTAAACACGGGCTTATGAATTAAAGGATGTTAAATACTATGCAATCGGTAAAAAAAGGCCATAAAAAATTTAAATTTCGAACTTTATAAGAATTTTATTAATAAGCGGTTTGTCTAAATGTCAAACCGCTTATTTTGTTATCTTTACTAATAATATTTAAGCTTTTTTATTTTGACATGGATAGAATATTAGGATTTATTGCTTATTTCTGTTTTTTTGGTTGCAAAATGAAATTTTTTTTTGACGAATTGATGCTCTGGTTGAATAATTAAAAATTATTATGTATATTAAAAATGATTAATTATAAAGGTTGATATTGTTAAACGGAGGAAAGTCAATGCTTATCTCATACAACAAATTGTGGAAATTGATGATTGATAAAAACATTAATAAAACAAAGCTTCGCAAACAAGCAGGTATTTCATCGAACGCTATGGCAAAACTTGGAAAAAATGAATCTGTTCAAGTAGAGGTATTAGCGAAAATATGCAATTGCCTTGATTGTACGATGGATGAAATTATGGAAGTTTTTTCTAAAGATAAAGAATAATCCCAAGGTTTAGCATAAGGCGTTATAGAATTGTTAGAAAATATGGGAGATCGTATGGAACTAATAGATAATACATTAAAAACATTACGAGATGATATGGCAGGTGAAATAAAGAAAGGCAGTAAATTATCCATTGCGGCCGCTTGTTTTTCTATTTATGCATTTCAAGAGTTGAAAGAAAAATTACAAGATATAGATGAACTTCGTTTTATCTTTACATCACCTGCGTTTATTACGGAAAAAGCAAAAAAGGAAAAACGAGAGTTTTATATTCCGAGACTTAATCGAGAACGTAGTCTCTATGGTACAGAATTTGAAGTGAAACTGAAAAATGAACTTAATCAAAAAGCGATAGCAAAAGAATGCGCTGACTGGATAAGAAAAAAGGTCACTTTTAAATCGAATGTCACCAATGAAAATATGATGGGTTTTATCAACCTTGACGACAAAAACTATATGCCTATCAATGGATTTACTACTATTGATTTGGGATGTGAAAAAGGAAATAATGCTTATTGCATGATTCAAAAAACAGGTATGCCTTATGCAAAAGCGTACATGGATATTTTTGAAAAACTTTGGAACGATCAAAATAAACTTCAAGAAGTTACAGATGAAGTTATTGATAGTATTACAGTGGCATATAACGAAAATTCTCCCGATTTCATTTATTTTGTTACCCTTTACAATATCTTTAATGAATTTCTTGAAGATATATCTGAGGATTTGTTGCCTAATGAAGCATCTGGTTTTAAGGATAGTAAGATTTGGAATATGCTTTACAATTTTCAAAGAGATGCAGCTCTTGCTATTATCAATAAGTTGGAAAAGTTTAACGGCTGTATTCTTGCTGATAGTGTAGGGTTAGGTAAAACTTTTACGGCTCTCGCCGTTATCAAGTATTATGAAAATAGAAATAAATCTGTCCTTGTCCTTTGCCCGAAAAAATTAGCCAACAACTGGAATACATATAAAGACAATTATGTAAATAATCCTATTGCGGAAGATAGGCTTCGCTATGACGTCCTCTATCATACGGACTTAAACCGTACACAAGGAACTTCTAATGGCCTTGATTTAAGTAGGCTGAATTGGGGAAATTATGATCTAGTTGTAATAGACGAATCTCATAATTTTCGTAACGGAGGAAAAGTAATAGAAAATCCTGATGATGACGATAAGGAAAATAGATATGTAAAACTTTTAAAAAAAGTTATCCGTGCCGGTGTGAAAACAAAGGTTCTTATGTTATCTGCAACACCGGTTAATAATAAATTTCTTGATTTGAAAAATCAACTTGCACTTGCCTATGAAGGCGATACTAATTTAATTGACGAAAAATTGAATACTTCTCGAACCATTGATGAGATATTTAAAAACGCTCAAAGAGCTTTTACTACTTGGAGCAAATGGAAACCGGAAGAAAGAACTACCGAAAATTTGCTTCGGATGTTAGACTTTGATTTCTTTGAAGTTCTTGATAGCGTGACGATTGCTCGCTCCCGCAAGCACATTCAAAAATATTATGATACTACAGACATTGGTAAATTTCCTACAAGATTAAAACCAATTTCTCTTCGTCCACAACTTATTGATTTGAAATCGGCCATTAACTATAATGAGATATTTGAACAGTTAATGCTTCTAACTCTTACAATTTATACGCCATCTCATTTTATCTTACCTAGTAGGATGGAAAAATATGCTGAAATTTTCAAAGATAACCGAGTAAATATTGGGTTTACACAAGCAAATCGTGAACAAGGTATTCAACGTTTAACAGCGATTAATTTAATGAAGCGCATGGAAAGTTCGGTATATTCGTTTAAACTTACGCTTAATAGAATAAAAGATTTAATTAGCAGCACACTTCAATCAATAGATAATTATGACCATTCACAATCATTAACTTTTGAATTAACCGATATTTCAAACATCGATGAATTTGATGATGAGGATCAAAATAACGATGAAATCTTTTCTATTGGAAAAAAGATTAAGATTGACATTGGTGATATGGATTATAAATCGTGGCGCGATAGTCTTGCAAAAGACGCTGAAATTTTAGAACTTCTTTCATTAATGATTGAGGATATTACGCCTAAACATGACGCTAAACTTCAAGAACTTTTTAGGGTGATTAAAGATAAATTTGCACAGCCTATAAACGATAACAATAAAAAAATTATTATTTTTACGGCTTTTACGGATACTGCAAAGTATTTATACGATAATGTGAGTGAATATGTTCTTTCTAATTATGGATTAAATACGGCGATGATTACCGGATCGATCGAGGGTCGTACTACGGTTCCTAAGTTGCGCTGTGATTTAAATACAGTGTTGACGTGTTTTTCCCCGATTTCAAAGAACAAACAACTTCTTATGCCAAATGACAATACCGAAATAGATATTCTGATTGCAACGGATTGTATCTCTGAAGGACAAAATTTACAAGACTGCGACTATCTTATTAATTACGATATTCACTGGAATCCGGTACGAATTATTCAAAGATTTGGCCGTATTGATCGTATTGGGAGTCACAATCAATATATTCAACTTGTAAATTTTTGGCCGGATGTTTCACTTGATGATTATATCAATTTAAAAGCAAGAGTTGAAACTCGTATGAAAATCGTTAATTTGACAGCAACAGGTGATGACAACATTCTTAGTGATGAAGAAAAAACAGATTTGGAATATCGTAAAGCCCAGCTTAAGCGTTTGCAAGACGAAGTTGTGGACATCGAGGATATGACAAGTGGAATATCAATAATGGATTTGGGATTAAATGAGTTTCGGTTGGATCTTTTAGAATATATGAAATATAACGATAATCTTGATAAGACTCCATTTGGGCTTCACGCCGTTGTGCCGGCAAATGATGAAATGCCGGCGGGAGTTATTTATGTCTTGAAGAATCGATCAAACAATGTAAATATCAATAACCAAAATCGGTTACATCCGTTTTATATGGTGTATATCTCTAATGAAGGTAAAGTGATATGCGATCATCTTTCACCTAAAGCAATGCTAGATAAGATGCGCTATCTATGCAAAGGTAAAAATGAACCTTATAAGGATCTTTGTAATAAGTTTAATCAAGAGACAAAAGACGGGAAGGATATGCACAAATTTTCAATTCTACTCGGTAATGCAATATCCTCTATTATAGAGATAAAAGAAGAAAGCGATATCGATTCGTTCCTTAGTGGTGGACGTGTTAGTTTTATCGACGCTACTATCAAAGGTTTGGATGACTTTGAACTTATTTGCTTTTTGGTTGTGAAGGAGAGATAACTTATGCTGGGATTACCAAAAGCGACGGAAGTAAATAAACAGCTTCCAAAAAGTGCGATTTATTCAAAGTTCAAAATGAATATGGCAGCCAAAGACCGAATTGATCGAGATATTTCACGAATTTACATCGCTAATGAAGTAACTGCATCAAAAATCAACTTGAAAGATGGAGCGGAAATAAAATCCTTTTTCGTAATGTCAGTACTGCTTAAACGTAAAGACTTTAATGAAAAAAATATGATTGCCCTTTCTAAGTTGATAATGCAAAATATCGTATTAGTTCCTGAATATAAAGGTGAAGGCAAAATAATGGTGTTTCGAAATGGAAACCTTTTACAGACCGAATGGCAACCAAAGGAAAAACTTTTGCTTGAAATCAAAGGTTTGAACCTTGATATGGTATGGGATAATATCATCATTCAAATAGGTGGATTGACTATAACATCGGGCAATACCATAGATGAACAAATAGATATTGAAGAGCAAAAAAACAAACTTCAAAAAGAGATTGATAAACTTGAAAAACTCGCACGAGTTGAAAAACAACCTAGAAAGAAGTTTGAGATGCACCGACAAATTTTGAAATTAAAGCAGGAGGAATCGGAATGAATGAAAAATTTTATGAACTCTGTTATAAAATCTTGCATCGGTATTTAAATCTTCCCGATGTGGCAGATACATTTCGAAGCATACTAAAAGGAATAGATTACTTAAAAAAATTTCCATGGGATATAAATGATTTTTTATGTAAAAAAAATGAAATTATCTCTTATATTCAAGATGTGCGCTGTAAAAATATAATTGATGGATATAACGAAAATCCATATTTATTAACTCCTGCACCATTTAGCAAAAAGCTTTCTGACACAAATCAAAATGAATTATATTCGAATCTAATCGGAGAAATTCCAAGACTTATTCTTAAAGGAATGCATCAAGTTATTAAAAATTTATATAACATTAAAGATGATAATGAACTTACAGAAGAATTAGTACAAGAAAACATTACTGTTTTAATGAAATACAAACTAGTAAAATAGGGAGGATAAAGGCGATGAATAAACTTAAAATGCAAACTATAAACAAAGCAGATGAGAATTTCAAGAGATTGACGGAAATGTTTCCGAATGCTATTACAGAAACGATAGATGAAAACGGCGAAGTTGTTCGTGCTATTGATAAAGATGTTCTTATGCAAGAAATCTCTTGCAAAGTAGTTGAAGGGCGCGAAGAACGTTATCAATTTACTTGGCCGGACAAGAGAAAATCTGTTCTGCTTGCAAATGCGCCTATTAACAAAACACTCCGTCCTTGTCGTGAAGAAAGCGTGAATTTTGACAACACCGAAAACCTTTATATTGAGGGTGATAATCTTGAAGTGTTAAAACTTTTGCAGGAAACTTATCTAGGCAAAATTAAAATGATATATATTGATCCACCTTATAATACGGGTAATGACTTTGTATATAATGATGATTTTACACAAGGAAGCGAAGAATATTTGGAGAATAGCGGACAATATGACGATCAAGGCAATCGGTTATATCAGAATACAGAAAGTAATGGTAGATTTCATACTGATTGGCTGAATATGATATATCCAAGGTTGAAACTAGCAAAAGATTTGCTTGGCGATGATGGGGTTATATTTATTAGTATTGACGATAATGAAGTAGAGAATCTTAAAAAAGTATGCAACGAGATTTTCGGGGAAAGTAATTTTGTCGCACAATGTGTAAGAAAACGCAGAGAGAGTCAAGCGAACTTATCTAAGAATATTTCACCGATTCATGAGTATATTTTAATTTATGCAAAACAATATGGCGAAGTTTTAAATAAGGTTAATGCTAATATTGATATTTCAAACTATAAAAACCCAGATAATGATCCTAGAGGTCCGTATGTTACAATGCCTTGTACCAATAAAGGCGGGTCCGTTTACAGCGTTACAACACCTACAGGTGTAGTTATCACCGAAGAGTGGAGATTTAAAAAAGAAACTTTTGACCAATTACTTTTGGAAAACAAGCTTATATTTCCGAAAAATGGTGATGGAAAACCGCGTTATAAACTATTTTTGTCAGAGAAAAAAGAAACGGGGCAACTTGCAAATACTTGGTTTGAAAATATATCATCGAATCAAGTGGCAACCAAAGAAATCAAAGAATTAATGGGTGGCCTATTGTTTGACACTCCAAAACCAGTAGAACTGATAAAATATTGCGTCGAATTATCTTGTCATAAAGACTCTATTATCCTCGATTTTTCTCCGGCTCTGCTACAACCGCTCATGCTGTTATGCAACTCAACGCCGAAGATGGAGGCAACCGAAAGTTTATTATGGTACAGCTTCCCGAAGTATGCGATGAAAAAAGTGAAGCCTATAAAGCAGGTTATAAGAATATTTGCGAAATCGGAAAAGAACGTATCCGTCGAGCAGGTAAAAAAATCAAGGATGAAAATCCACTTACAACGCAAGATCTTGATATTGGATTCCGTGTTTTGAAGTGTGATACATCAAATATGAAAGATGTTTACTATAATCCCAAAGATATCGAAATTTCATTGTTTGAAAACGATGATAACAATATCAAAGAAGATCGCACACCGGAAGATTTGCTGTTCCAAGTAATGCTCGATTTAGGAGTGTTGCTTTCTTCTAAAATTGAAGAAAAAGAAATTGCCGGAAAGAAAGTATTTAATGTCGGTGATGGTTTCCTCATTGCTTGCTTTGATGAAAATGTAACAGAAGAAACGATAAAAGAAGTTGCTAAGCAAAAACCATATTATTTTGTCATGCGAGATAGTTCTATGGCAAACGACAGCGTAGCTACCAACTTTGAGCAAATTTTTGCTACATATAGTCCGGATACGGTAAGGAAGGTGCTGTAATGGAAAATAAGATACAAAGTGAGATTCTTATTTATCAAACTGAAAAAGGAAATACAAAACTTGATGTACGTCTAGAAGATGAAACTGTTTGGTTAACGCAGGCACAACTAGTAGAACTTTATCAAACTACAAAGTCGAATGTAAGTGAACATATTAAGCATATCTTTGAAGATGGTGAATTGGATGAAACATTAGTTGTTCGGAATTTCCGAACAACTGCTTCTGACGGAAAAAAATATAACACAAAATATTATAACTTAGACATGATAATTTCACTGGGATATCGTATTCGTAGTATAACGGCAACGCATTTTAGAAAATGGGCGACAGAACGTTTAAAAGAATATATTATCAAAGGTTTCACAATGGATGATGAGCGTTTAAAAGGGAATGGCGGCGGACAATATTGGAAAGAGCTGCTTGCAAGAATTCGTGATATTCGCTCATCTGAAAAAGTACTTTATCGTCAAGTACTTGATCTTTACGCTACAAGCGTTGATTACGATCCAAATAGTGAAATATCGATTGAATTTTTCAAAATTGTGCAGAACAAATTACATTATGCAGCTCATGGTCATACTGTTGCGGAAGTGATCTATGAACGAGCTGACGCTAATAAGCCATTTATGGGGATGAAAAGTTTTAAAGGAGATTTTCCGACTCTTGCCGATGCGAAGATTGCTAAAAATTATCTTAATGAGGATGAACTAAAAGTGTTAGGTAATCTTGTTTCGGGATATTTTGATTTTGCAGAAATTCAAGCAATCCGAAAGCACCCGATGTATATGAAAGATTACATAGAGAATCTTGATTCTATTCTTTCCGCGACTGGCGAAAAACTTTTACTTAATGCTGAAAAAATCAGCCACCAAGAAGCTATAGATAAAGCAATAGCGGAATATAGAAAATATCAAGTGCAAACCCTTTCTCCTGTCGAAGAAGTGTATCTAGAAATGGTAAAAAATACAGAAAAGAGAATCAAAAAACTTACGAAAAATAGTGAAAAAGGAGAGCAAAAGTGAAATTCAATTTTAAAATACAACAGTATCAAACTGACGCTGTGAATGCAGTTGTTAAAGTTTTTGCCGGTCAGGGTTTTAGGGAAAAAATAAACTATATTCGTGATACTGGAAAACAGATTGCTAATGATCATCAGCAAACACAACTTATTTTCGATAATAATGAAAAATACGATTGGTATGATCCGTTAAACGATACTGGCTATAAAAATGCACCTTTGGAACTTTCCGATGAAGAACTTTTACGTAATATTAAAAACCTGCAAATCGAAAATAATATTAAACAATCGGTTTCACTGAATAAAGAATTAGGGCAATGTTCTCTTGATATAGAGATGGAAACCGGTACTGGCAAAACATATGTGTATATTAAGACGATGTTTGAACTAAACAAGCTGTACGGATGGAGCAAGTTTATTGTCGTTGTACCCTCCATCGCTATCCGTGAAGGAGTGAAAAAGTCATTTGAAATCACGATAGACCATTTTATGGAATATTATGGTAAAAAAGCTCGTTTTTTCGTTTACAATAGTAGTAACTTATCACAGCTAGATAACTTTTCTCAAAGTTCCGGTATCAATGTGATGATTATTAACACGCAAGCTTTTGCTTCCTCTTTAAAGGAAGACGGAAAAAGTAAAGAAGCTCGTATTATTTATTCTAAACGAGATGAATTTGGTTCCCGTCGTCCAATTGATGTAATCAAAGCAAATAGACCTATTATCATTTTGGATGAACCGCAAAAAATGGGTGGTGATGTCACACAAAAGGCACTTAAAAACTTTAATCCACTTTTTTCTCTTAATTACTCTGCTACTCACGCTAAACAACATAATCTCATATATGTGCTTGACGCTCTCGACGCTTTCAACGAGCGCCTCGTGAAGAAAATTGAAGTAAAAGGTTTTGAAGTTAAAAATTTTCGAGGAACGGATGGCTACCTCTATTTAGAGGAAATTGTCCTTTCTTCAAAAAATCCGCCGATGGCAAAAATCGAACTTGAAATCGGATATAATAAGTCCATAAAACGTGAGAGGAGACTATTAGGTGTCGGGGATGATCTTTATTATGTCTCGCAAAAGATGGAACAATACAAAGGGTTTACGATTTCCGAAGTAGATCAGTTGCGTGGAACTGTTACATTTACTAATGGTAATGTCATAGCTGTTGGGGAAATAGTAAACGATGTGTCTGAGAAAGATATGCGTCGTATTCAAATAAGAGAAACGATACTTTCTCATTTCGAAAAAGAAGAAAAGCTTTTTAATATGGGAATTAAATCTTTGTCGTTATTTTTTATAGATGAAGTAGCTAAATATCGCCAATATGATGAAGATGGTAACGAGATATTAGGCGAATATGGAAAAATATTTGAACAAGAATATATTAATGTTCTCAATGAGTACATCACCATATTTGATACACCTTATCAAAAATATCTTCGATCTACTTGTAGCGATGTTTCATCTGTACATAAAGGTTATTTCAGTATTGATAAAAAGACCGGCAGAAGTATTGATAGTCAATTAAAAAGAGGCAGTGAGTTTTCAGATGATATTTCTGCTTATGATTTGATACTCAAAAACAAAGAACGTTTGCTGTCATTTGACGAACCTACAAGGTTTATCTTTTCTCACTCGGCGCTCCGTGAAGGTTGGGATAATCCCAATGTGTTCCAAATTTGCACTTTGAAACATTCTGATAGTAATACCACAAAGCGTCAGGAAGTTGGTAGAGGACTGAGACTTTGTGTCAATCAATTCGGCAACCGAATGGATGTTGAAACTCTTGGAGACAGCGTTCACGACGTGAACCTCCTTACCGTAATTGCTAGTGAAAGTTATAAGACCTTTGTGTCTGATTTACAAAGTGACATCAAGGCGGTTCTTTATGATAGACCGACAGTAGCAACGAGTGAATATTTTGCTGGGAAATGTGTAAAAGTTGGTGATTGTTTCACTACTATTGACGATAAAATTGCTAATAAACTTGAATATTATCTCATACAAAACAAGTATGTTGATATAGAACGCAAGGTGACAGATAAATATCGCGAAGATGTGGCAAACGGAACATTAGTACCACTTCCAGATGATCTTACTCCAATGGCAGAGGGTATTCATAAGCTTATTCAATCCGTCTATGACGACAGTATGTTGAAAAGTATGTTTACTGATGGTCACGAGTCTAAAATTATGGACAATCCGTTGAATGAAAATTTTGCTAAAAAAGAATTTCAGGCGCTTTGGAATGAAATCAATCGTAAGTATGCCTATACAGTTAGCTTTGATAGTGAGGAACTGATAAAAAAAGCGATCGACTACATCGATCAGAAACTATTTGTTTCTGAATTACAATACACAACGACTATCGGAAGGCAGAAAGACAAGATGAACGAAAATGAAATTGAAAACCTAACTTCGTTCAGCAACGAAAAAACGAGCACCCAAACGTTGAAACATACTGAAACAAGCAACGTAAAATATGATCTTATTGGAAAAGTAGCGGAAGGTACTATTCTTACAAGAAAAACTGTAGCAAGGATATTGAAAGGAATTAGGAAAGATAAGCTTAAGATGTTTAGCTATAATCCTGAAGAATTTATATCAAAAATAATAAAACTCATTAAAGAGCAGAAAGCTACAATGATTGTTGAACACATTTCCTACAATCAAATTGATGGAAAGTATGATAGCACGATTTTTACTGCTGAAAAAACTACAGTTAGATTTGATAAGGCATATCTTGCCAAAAAAGCGATTCAAGATTATGTATTTATAGATGGAACGGCAGAAAATAGTATTGAAAGAAGATTCGCTAAAAGTTTAGATGCAGCTGATGAAGTTTGTGTCTATGCTAAGCTACCGAGAACTTTCCAAATACCGACACCAGTGGGTAACTATTCCCCTGATTGGGCGATAGCTTTTTATGAAGGTAAAGTAAAACATATTTTCTTTATTGCTGAAACGAAAGGTACAATGGAAAGCTTGAATCTGCGACCAATTGAACAGGCTAAGATTTCATGTGCAAAAAAGTTGTTTAACGAAATGTCAACAAGCAAGGTAAAGTATCATGAAGTTGATAGTTATACAAAATTGCTTAATGTAATAGAGATGCTTTAATTATTAAAAATTTCATTTTATCTAAATATTTTCATAATAATATAATAAAAATCTCGATAAAGGTATGAGATCGATTAGGGAGTAAAATTTAACTTTTATCAAATATAAATAAGTATTTTCTGTATGTAATGTGAGTGTAATTTTTTGTTCTTTGCATTACAAAGTATAGATAATATTTATGTTTTTCATTTTGAAAAAAGGGAAAGCAACACTTGAAAAAATACGAAATAGAATTATAATTAAAATACGAACTAGAATTTAAAATTGAAATTATGAATGAACTAAACTTTTAACAGAATCGCAATAGAAGCAAACAAAAAATTAGATGGGAGGTATAAATATATGAAAATTGTTGTTTTAACGGGTAGTCCGCAAAAGCATGGCTCTTCAAATTTACTTGTAGAGCAATTTGCTAAAGGAGCAAGTGAATCTGGAAATATTATTTCTATCATCGATACAACGCGAATAAATGTCAATCCGTGCATAGGTTGTATTAAATGTGGTTATGGTGGTCCGTGTGTGCAAGATGACGATATGGGTTCTACAAAATCTGAAAAAGGTAAGATTAAATCTAAAATTCTCGATGCGGATATGATTGTTTTTGTCACGCCGCTTTATTACTATGGAATGACTTCACAACTCAAAACGATCATAGATCGCTTTTGTTCATTCAATGGTGAACTTCAGCGAAAACACATGAAGTCTGCACTTATTTCTGTTGCGTGGAACGCTGACGATTGGACTTTTGATGCATTAGTGGCGCACTATAATACTCTTGTGAGATATCTTAATTTTGTAGATATGGGAGTTATTCTCGGTAAGGGCTGTGGAACGATTGATATGACAATACGTTCTCAGTATCCAAAAAAGGCATATGAATTTGGTAAAAGTCTAAAAAGCTAACAAATAATACAGTTAACATTAAGGAGGCAAGATATGGCAATTACAATCAATATTTATTATACAGGAATGAATGGCAACGTACGAAAATTTGCGGAAGAAATGAAATCAAGTGGACTTGTCGAACAGATTCGTACTGAAAAAGGCAATCTCCGTTATGAATATTTTTTTCCTATGGATGATCGAGAAACAGTTTTACTAATCGATGCTTGGGAAAGTGAAGAAGCACTTGATTTTCATCATAAAAGTCCAATGATGAAACAGATTGCCGCTCTTCGCAATAAATATCAACTCAAAATGAGAGTTCAAAAATTTAGGGAAATTATTAAGGAGTAATAAAATGGAAAGAAAAAACAGGATGTCGTTTCTATTCGTAATTATAAGTTTCTTAACCTTTAGTCTTTCTGCTTGTAGTGAAGTAAGTAATGACAAAGAAAAATATGATACCTCTAATTCGTCAAAAATTCTTGTTGCTTATTTTTCTTGCACAAATCATACCGAAAATGTTGCACAAAAAATCGCTGACGTTACGGGTGGGACGCTTTATGAAATTATACCGGCAGAACCATATACAGATGCTGATTTGAATTATAACGATAATAGCAGTCGTTCGTCCGAAGAACAAAACGATGATTTGGCACGTCCTGCAATCAGTAATATGGTTATTAATATGGAGAGTTATGAATTCATTTATCTTGGCTATCCCATTTGGTGGGGAAAAGCGCCAAAAATAATTTATACTTTTCTTGAAAGTTACGATTTTTCTAATAAAATAATTGCTCCTTTTTGCACTTCCGGAGGCAGTGGAATTAATCAAAGTGTAGAGAATTTGAAAAGACTTTATAGTGGAGCAACTTGGTTAAATGGAAATAGATTTTCTTCTTCAGTTTCACAAGAAGAAGTGGAGAACTGGATAAAAGAATTAAATGGTTAATGAGGTAATTAAGATGATAGATTTTCATGCACATATTATAACCGCTGAATACAAACGGGGAATTAAATCTTTAGGTATCGATCCTATTGATGTCGATGGATTTCCTTTACCTGAATGGAATGCAAAAGCACATCTTGATTTTATGCAACAAGCGAGAATAGATCATACCATACTATCCTCGCCTACTCCGCATCTGTGGGGTAACGATGTATTGCTTACTGCACAAGTTCATAGAGAAGTAAATTCTTCTATATCGGAATTTTGTAAAGAACATTCCGATAAATTTTCCTTTGTTGCTTCTGTTCCTCTTCCTTATGTAGATGCGGCAATTGAGGAATATTATTATGCAAAAAATAATCTTGGTGCTATCGGTGTGAAACTTACGACAAATGCAAACGGAATTTATTTAGGAGACCCTTTGCTCGATAATTTTATGGCAGAGCTTAATAAAAATCATGCGCTTGTAATTATTCATCCGCAAAGAGCAATAAACTATCCTAAAACTCCGATTACGGGAACAGTTGCCGCAATATTTGAGTATCCTACGGATACGACACGTGCAGTATTAAATATGATGGCACATAAAATCATGACAAGATTTCCGAATATTCGTTTTGTAGTTCCGCATATAGGTTCTTTTCTACCTTATATGCTACAAAGGTTTAGTGGTGTTTCTGGGATATTGTCGTCACTTGGTATGATGGAAAAAGTAGACATACAAAAAGAATTTCAAAATCTATATTTCGATATTGCAGGAGATCCCGAACCTGTTGCGCTTGATATGTTGCTTATGGTCACGAGCGAAGATAAAATTGTGTACGGAAGCGATTTTCCGCATTCTCCTGCGAAAATCGTTCTTGCAAAGAAAAATCATTTGGATGAAAATCAAAAATACAAAAACATTCTCTGTAAAATTTATGGAGAAAACGGAAAAAACTGCTTTGAAAAAAGGAAATAAATCGGATATAAAAAAACAGCGAGAAAATTTTCTTGCTGTTTTTGTAATTTTAATACTTTAAAGAAAATGTTTGTTTTTTGATTATTTGCTATTTGCTGGTTGTGAAGATATCTTCATACCAAGCCAAGTAGTTCTAAGGCCGATAAATAATACAAATCCGATAGATTGCAACATGGTTAATAAGAAACCGCTTATTAGAGTTAATAAAGCAGGAGACAAGGCTGCTAGTAAAACCATTCTTAGAGATTCTGAATACTTTAAGCGAATACCATTAACATTACTCTTAGTTCTTGAAAGAGCGAAGAGAGTCAACGATAAGATCAAAGCAATTACCGCATTCAATCCGGTCATCCATAAAGTTGTAATTAAAACGGTACTAACTTTGATGCTATTATAAGCATCATTCATAAAGGTCGACCACTCTGAGATAGAAAAGTTAAAAGGTTTAGGTTTAGTACTATCGTAGAAAGAGTTGATTGAAATTCCGTCTAATTCACTAAAAGTTCCTACATAAGTGTTAACCGGAGTTGCCATCGTCTCTTGTGATACATCGTTTACAGCACCGATTTCATATATTTTTAAATACATATAAGATGGTGTAAATAATGCATAAGAATTGACGATGTTATTAGTACCTTGTTCGATTTCTTTTTGTTTAGCATTGATTTGCTCATTATCATCGCTATTTAAAAAGTATACGGAAAAAACTTTTTTGCTTTCTTCACTTTCAATGCCATTTGCGTTTATCTCTTTAAAAGTTTTAAAATAATCAAATGTAGTGCTCGATGAAACATCCATTTTTCCGTTTTTAATTACTAAATTTGGTTGCGATTTGCTGAAAGCATATAATCCTTCATCGACACAATAAGTGAGATTAGAAGCGGTGGGATATAAAATGTTTCCTGGGGTAACTGAAGAATAAGTTACAACCATAGGAATGACCGCTATAATTAGAGATAGGATGCCGATTAATATACAAAGCCACCATTTTGACTTGCGGTTATCGATAATTACTTGGTTTGAAAAAAGGCCTCTTAATAAAGTTTTTATGGTATTCATTTTCAAACTCCTTTCTTTAGTATAATAATGTTTTTATCGCTTAATTTCAACAATTTATCAAAGGATAGAGACTATTTAAAAAGAGGTTTGAAGTGGCACTTAAAGATTAAATGGAATTATGGTACTTTTTATCTTAACAAATGAAAAAGAATAATATATAATGATTGTAGTCATAACTAGGAGGAAAATTATCAATGGAAGAGAAAATGCCACGTTATGTGAAAATTGCCCATGATATTTGTGGACGTATATTAACTGGTGAATTCCCAGAAGGAACTATCCTTAAAGGAAGATCGATGTTAGCTTCGGTATACAATGTTTCGCCTGAAACCATTCGTAAAGCTGTCAACATCTTAGCGGAAGAAAAAATTATTGAGGTCAAACATGGAGTAGGAATATTTGTCGACTCAGCTTTAAGAGCTCAACAATATGCCGAAAAATGGAAATCCAAAAATACGGTTAAAGAAAATTATTTAGCTGTTTCGGCTTTGATGGAAGAAGCAAAAAATATCAATCAGAAAATTGAAAAAGCTGTCGCTGAAATGCTCGATAACTTTAAATATCAAACTAATGAATCGATTGTTTTCTCAGAGGTTGAAATTCCAACCGATTCATGGGTCAACGGAAAAACCATCGGTGAAGTTTACTTTTGGAACTACACCGAAGCGACAATTGTTGCTGTCGTTTCAAAAGATGATCATACAGCCCAAGCTTCTCCAGGACCGGATTTCCCATTGCGCGGAGGAGACAGATTAATTCTTGTTGGTAAGGATGATTTGTCATTCGAAAGAGTCTTAAGTTTCTTAACTTACGGCGTAGTTGAAGAATAATAAAAAAAATCGTAACTATTGAAAGTTGCGATTTTTTTGTTTGGCAAATTCGTAAAGAGCAATGCTTACAGCGTTTGGAAGATTAAGAGAATCGATTGCTTGACTGTGTGATATCAATAGACTATGTTCGTTAAGAAGTTCTTCCGGTAATCCTGTGGCTTCGTTTCCAAAAATAAGAGAGGTCTTAACATTTTCGAAACGTTTGTTTTGTAAAGTTTCTTTTGCTTTAAGCATAAAAGTTATTTTTTGATGGTCAGGAAATTTTCTTACATAAGATTCATAACTATCAAAGTATTCAATATTTAAAGAAAAGAAAGCTCCCATGGCACTTCTTAAAACTTTAGGATCAAAAATATCAACTCCTGGTTTTATTATGGCGACATCTTTGATATTGAAACCTAAAGCGCTTCTCAAAATAGTTCCTACATTACCCATATTTGATGGATTGTATAAAACGATATGGTCATTATTAATATCTAAGTGTGAACTATATTTTTTAAATATTCCAACAATATAACAATTATCCTTTTGACATAATTTATTGATTAATTTATCGTTGATTATCATTTCTTTATTGCCTTTAAGGTCAGCGATTAAATTTAAAATCTCTTGATTTTTAAAAGAAGAATGAACGATGATTTTCAAAACATCTTGAGGATGATGTTTTAAAAGTTCGATAGTTGGGAAAGCGCCAAGAGTATAAGAATAATAAGCATCTTTACGATATATTTTCAAATCCATATTTATCACACCTCTCTAATTATAATATAAAAAAGTGGTTTAAGAAAAGTTAAGCCACTTTTTTGTTTATTAGGGAATCGGAGAGAGAGCATTGTAGAGTTTTGATAAGTAAAGGGAATTAATTTAAATCTCTTTCTCCGAGTAGATTTAAATCTCTACGAATACATTAAAGCACAATTTAACATTTTTTCAAATATTTAATTTATATTTAAAATATTTTCGTAAGAAATAATGATATTATTTACTTGAACTGCATTTAGATTTTTAAGCAAATGACAATAACCTTCAACCGTTTCAATAAAACCATCTTGGTAGTAAGTAATAGTTTTAAAGATATTTTCACAATTATTAAGCTGATAATTAATTTCTGAAATTTGTTCGTCACTTAAAAGAGGTTTGGCGATTTTTTGCTTATTTTTGATTGCTTTTTTATAGGCAGCATTCATATTATCGAGAGCAAAAAAAGGATTCCATTTTTTCATTCCGCGTTCATCATTCATTTTCGATTGTGACCTCCTAATTTTTCGTGCCTGCTTTTAGCGGTCGAGGCTTTGGTTAAATCTTTTAGTCGTAAAACGCTTGAGGGACCATATTTCTTTTTGATAGAGTAAATTGCTCTTTGTAATGCATATTTTTTTTCTAATTCTTCATATGTATGAAAAAGATCAAGTTGATAATGCGTTAACGGAATGAGACTTCCGATTGCTATCGATATTTTTCTAATTGGAGAACCATCATAATATTTAAAAAACAAATGTTTAAAACCCTCAAAAATAATTTCGTAATCAAAAGTCGGTTTATCAAGTTTTTGTTGCCGAGAAAAGCCACCACCCCGATCTTTTGAGTAATGAATATTAAGATGCAATGTTTGACCCATTAAATGCGATAATGTCATCTTTAAAATTAAGTCGTCAGTCATTTCTTGAATTACCACCAAAATATCTTCTTGAAAATAATCTTCTAATAAAACTTGTCCTATTGAAAGAGAGCGATCACTTGGAGAATATTTTTCACGGATGTCGCTATAGTCTAATCCATTAGCGTGATTGTAAATTTCTAAACCGATGATACCAAGATGTTCCTTTAAAAATTGCTTGTCTGCTTTTTGAATATCGCCTAATGAGAAAAAACCTAGAGCATTCAATCGCTTTTCCAAACGTTCTCCGATTCCCCAAGTATCCCTAAGCGGAGTGATTTTTGCTAATTTGGCTTTAACGACATCATTAGGCCAATAAGCAACTCCGTCGATGCTTTTTTTTGCTTCAGTATCTAATGCAACTTTAGCTGAAAACAATGAATTGCTAATACCAATTGTTGCGTATAAACCTGTGCTTTGATTAAGTGCTTTTAAAAGTGTTTTAGCGATTTCCAATGGACTTTGTCGATAATATGAAAGATAATGCGTAAAATCTAAAAATGATTCATCAATTGAGTAAATATGAATATCATCATCCCCAACAAAATCTAAAAAGACTTCAATTATTTTAGTAGAAATATTTAAATATCTTTCCATACGTGGTTTAGCAAAGATAATATCATTTCGTTTAGGAAGTTCATATAAACGTAAACGTGAAGGGATTCCTTGTTCTTTAAGAAAAGGAGTTACTGAAAGAATTATTGTTCCACTACCGCGAGTTTTATCACAAACAACTAAAGGAGTGTTTAATGGATCAAAGCCGCGATCTACACATTCTACAGAGGCATAAAAAGCTTTGATATCGACACAAAAAATTACTTTTTCTTTCATAAACCTAGTGTTTGAAGTTTTATTAATAATATTCTTTGCAAAATAATCTAAAAAAAATATAATTTAGTAAGTGCTAATAAGTTAAAAGGAGAAACAAATCATGGGTAAAATGCTTTTGAAAAAAATATGCCGCACGTTGCTAAATGCTTTTTTGGCAGGAATGATGATCTCCTTAGGAGGAATTGTTTATTTAGCGACTGACAACAAAATTTTAGGTGCGTTTTTATTTTCAATCGGATTATTGACAATACTTCTTTATGGATATGATCTTTTCACTGGAAAAGTCGGTTATTTGCTAGAAAACAAAACAGATTTTTTAGTTGAAACAATCATCACTTGGTTTGGTAATTTACTAGGAGCTTATGCGATGGGTGGGTTAGTAAGACTTACGCGTCTTAACGAGTTAGAAACATTCAAATCTACTTTATTAAGTATAGAAGCAACTAAATTTCATGATAATTATTTGTCGTTGTTGGTGATGGGATTCTTTTGTGGAATTTGCATTTATTTTGCTGTCAATTCTTATAAAAAGGCCGAACAACCGATAGCTCGTTTTCTTTTAGTGATTATGGGAGTGATGGTGTTTGTGGTTTGTGGCTTTGAACACTGCGTAGCCGACATGTTTTATTTTTCGTTGATTAATCCATTTTCAGGAGAGACTATCGGTCGCCTTTTAACGATAACGTTAGGTAATACTTTAGGTGGTTTAATTATTCCGACATTAAGATTATTGAGAGGTAAGTTAAGATGAAAATATATATGGAAAACAAATTAAAACTTCGTTCTTCGGATTATGATACTTATGATGAATTAACACCATACGCGATTCTTGATATTTTTCAAGACATTGCCGGAGAGCATGCGACCAAGTTAGGATTAGGATTTCACGACATGATTTCTAAAAACCTTCTATGGGTTTTGCTTCGTACTAAATATGAAGTCGTGAAAATGCCACAGATGTATGAAAACGTCGTAGTAAGCACTTGGCCAGAAGTTAAAGGTCGTGCAGATATGAATCGTGATTACTTAATTAAAAACGATAAAGGTGAAGTACTTATAAAAGGAAAATCAAAATGGGTAGTTATCGATTTAAATAGTCGTCGTTTAGTAAGAGCCAGTAATGTTAATTATCCGGAAGGCGAATATATTTTAGAGAATACTTTTGATGAACTTTATAAATTAGATGATTTTGATATTAAAAATTTAACTCCCCATCTAGTTCGCACTTCTTTTTCCGATCTCGATCATAATGGACATGTTAACAATGCTAGTTATGCTAATTACATAGTTGATGTTTTAAATTTGAAAAGAGAAGAAAAAATTAAAACTTTTGAAATAAATTACGAAAAAGAATTAATGCAAGACCAATGTTTTGAAGTGTATGTTAAAAGAGACGGCAAAGTAATTTTATTGAAAGGTCTAAAAGAAGATACTTTAATTTTTAAGGCAAAACTTGAATTAGTCTAATTTTTTAAAAAGTGAATCAAGTATCCTTGAATTATTTGTGCTAATCAATTAATATAGATTAGCCAATGGGGCTGTAGCTCACCTGGGAGAGCGCCTGATTTGCATTCAGGAGGTAGCGAGTTCGATCCTCGTCAGCTCCACCAATTACAATAAAGGGATCTCCAAAATATTTGATTAATAACTAAACAATATTTTGGAGATTTTTAATTTAATTTTTGCAATTTTATTTTTTTTACATAAATTATATTAGAAATAGTATATAATATAAGAAAGGAGGTACTTATTTTTATGATCTGTAGATCTTATGTAAAATTTATTAAACGATACGATACCTCTTGTTTAGGCTTACTTTTTCATAAGTAAGTTTAATTAAAGGTAAAAACTTCAGGAGGTATCACGATTAATGTGTACCTCTTTTTTTATAAAAAGAAAGGAGATAAAAAAAAACTAAAATAATCACAATTTGTTTAGTATAAAAGAAAGGAGAAATATTGAAAAAAAGTAAAGTTTAAATTTCTAGTTTATTATTTTTGGTTTTAGCTTAATTAAAATATCAAATATTATGATATAAGCAAAAACTATCAGTCAAATGCAAGTTGCTCTCTATCATTCGAAATCGAATATAGACTTTAATTTAGAAAATTTTAGTAAAAAATTAATTTCTAGTTTATTTATAAGTCACTAGTTTTAGTGATATTAAGGATGCAATTTATAATGGTTTACAAGCATTTGGAGAGACGTGTTTATAATTTTTTAAAATTTATTTAAAAGTCAAGTATAACTCTAAAGTCATTTAAACCATTAATGATTCTAAATGGAACTATATAACACTTCTGTAGAAGCATATAGAATCAGAAAATATATAATTAAAACGCATGAAAAAAATAGGAAGTGTGAAAATATTTTTTTCAAAATTTTATGCTAAAGGGGAAATATGAAAAGAAATAACATTATTATACAAATTTTGTCTAATGAAAATGAAAATAAACCCTTACAATTAATCAACAATAATAAAGTTGTTTTAAATTTTGAACAAGTTTTTGTTACAGAAATAAAAGCGCAATTTTATTGTATTTTACACCCTCTTGCGGAAATTGAAGGCGTCGATTCTAACATAGCATTTGCGTTTTCAGTTAATGAAGATGGTGAGTTATGTGTAGTCAAAGATGAAAACATCTCTAATGAAATATTTAGTATGTATTATAAAAAAATACTGACTAAAAAGAAGGAGTAAACATGGAAATAATAAAATCTCAAGAAATATATATAAACAGAAGTGGAAATGCTCATGAATACCATGAAGCTAAAATATGGTCAGAGTATAGCCTAGTTAAAAAACTTGACAAATGTTTTTCTGAAATTGAAGGTCAATTTTTTGCCATACAAAATGTAAAAGAATATTTGTTTGGCTTAAATAATCGAGAAAATCGGAAAGGTGTTGCGGGTATTTTGACATTTGTCGGTTCCCCTAGTGTTGGTAAAACTTTAATGGGTGAAAAGATTGCCGAAGCATTAAAACGACCTGTTTTACGTCTCGATATGGGTTCATTCAATGATAAAGAACTCGGACTTTTAGAATTATTTGGTATTCAAAAATCTTATAAATCAGCTAATTCCGGGCAACTTACTAGATTTGTGGAAAAAAACCCTATATGTGTAGTTATATTGGATGAATTTGAAAAAGCTCACAATAATTTAAAAAATAATTTTCTTTCTATTTTTGATCGAGGTAGCGCTATTGATTTGTTTACTCAGCGTGACGTTAGTTTTCGCGATGTAGTATTTATTATTACAACTAACCTCGGTTCTGATATTTATAATAAATCATTCTCAAATTATAATTTATCATCGGTTTCGCAGAAAACGATAATAAATGCGTTAAAAAAAGAAATAGATCCTCAAACCTCATTACCATATTTTTCTGGGGCGATTTTATCACGTCTTAATCAAGGGCTGATAATACTTTTTAACAATCTGCGCCCTGAAGTGATACGTCGTATAATTACTAAAGAAATTTTTGCACAGAAAAAATATTATCTTGAAAAATATGGAATAACATTTAAAGTCAATGAAAGTATGCTTGCCGATTTGATTGCTTTTAGTCTTGGAGAGAATATTGATGCAAGAACAGCAAAAAAAATAGTTAAGCAGTTCTTTAAAACTAACGTTACAAGACTTGTTAATTTGACTTTTGAAAATGACAAGAAAGAGTTTTGCGAAGTTAAAATAGATTTTAAATTTAAAAAATCCTCCACCGAAGCAAGAAGATTATTTCGAGGCAAAAAAGATTTAAAAATTTTAGTTTGTTGTCAAAAAGAGGATAAAGATAAATTTATTAATGCGATTGATGATAAAGCTGAGATAATTTTTACAGATAGTAAAGATTTTAACATTCTTAATTCCGATGTATCAGCAGCAATATTTGATATTGATGAAGATGAAGAATTGTTTGAAAGATTAATAGAACAAGAAATACCAATATATGTTTACAAATTAAAAGCCAAAGAAATTGATCTTTATGACTATTTATATAAAGGGGCAATTGATTTCTATGTAGACGAAAAATTTCCGGATGAATGGATTCAAAATATACTTAATGATTGTTATTTTACTACCTCGTTACAATCACTTTTACACGCTAACAAAATCGTAGAATTTAACACTAAGTATATCTTTAAAGATGAAAGCACCACGGTTATTGAAATAACAAATTTTAACTTAACTATTGCCAAAAATGCGGAAGATATGGATCAATTTGTATCTAAAAGAGAAATTCCACATGTTCGGCTTAATGATATTTATGGATTAGAAAATGCTAAGGCAGAAATAAACAAAATCATCGAAGCCTTGAAAAACTATAAGGAATTTAATAAAAACGGAATTCGCCTTCCTAGAGGACTCTTTTTATATGGTAAGCCAGGAACAGGAAAAACAATGCTTGCAAAAGCAATTGCAAGTGAAGCGAATATACAGTTTATGCAATATAATGCTTCTGAACTTATGCAAAAATATAGAGGAGAAGGAGGAAAGTTTGTTCGAAAAATGTTTTCATCCGCTAGACGATATTATCCTTCTTTAATATTTATAGATGAAATTGATATTTTTGCAAAATCGCGACAAAATGCATCAAAAGAACAAGACTTTGAAGTGTTAAATGCTTTTTTATCTGAAATGGATGGATTTTTAGATAATTCAAAGACACCTGTATTTGTAATTGCTGCAACTAATTTTGACAAAATAGATTTAGATCCTGCATTTATTAGACGCTTTGATAAACAAATAAAAATAGAGTTACCTAATTTTAATACACGGAGAAACTATCTTTCTAAAACTTTAAAAAAATATAATAAAATGGTTAGTGAAAAAACTATCCGTGATATCGCAATGCGTTCAATAGAATGGCCTCTTGGAGAACTTGATAATGTTATACATAATTCTTTGCGCGCTGCTTCTATATCAAACGCAGAAAGATTAGATGAAATTTTAATTGAAGAATTTGAATCCTATGTAAATGGAGATAGCAAACCAATCGAGGAAAATGATTTACTTGTAACGGCATTTCATGAAGCGGGACATATAATAGTTGCAGCGGCACTTAAAGAAAAACTCTTGTATGCGACTATAACTGCGAGGGGTGACTATGGTGGCTATGTTCAGTTTGGTGATGAAAATAAGAAAATCTTGTCACGCCAAAATTGCTTGAACAAAATTTGCATAATGATGGCTGGTAGAGAAGCTGAAAAACATAAGTTTGGTGAGGATGGAATTACGACAAGCATTAGAAGTGATTATCTATCTGCAAATGAACTTGCTCGTAGTATGATTTGTGAATACAATATGGAAAAAGGAATTTACATTAGCCAGGCTAAATGGAAGTCAAGCGATAAGATAGATGATTATATTAGTAAAATATTGGAAGAACAGAGCAAAAGAGCAGGAAAAATTATTAAAAATAATGAAACTAAATTGGTCATTATCGTAAAAAAACTTTTAGAGAAAAAAAATCTCGATGAAAAAGATCTTAAATCTTTATTGAGAAATTTGAGGATTCATAATGACTGATAAATTTCAAAGAGCAATATTTAGATTGATGCTCTTAAAGCTTAATAACGGGGAAAGAATTATAACTAAATCTGAAATAAAAAATATTAAAAATAGTCTAAATGATGATGAGACCGATGCTTTCGGTGATGGATTCGAAATTTTCGATGATGAGACCGAGGATTTTGATGATGAGACTGAGGATTTTGATGATGAGACTGAGGATTTCGATGATGAGACTGAGGATTTCGATGATGAGACCGAGGATTTCATCGATTTAAAAAATAAAATAAATTTTTCGGATCCTACAATTAAAACTTTATCACGTAAAACTTTATCAAGGTTAACTAATGACAAAATTATAGAAAGTAGTGATGAAAAAATTTATATTATAGTAGATATAGAAGAGTTACGTAATTATATTTTAAATTGCCAAAAACTAGATGAACGGATACCGAAAAAAATTAGTCTTGAAACAATAGTTGACTCCAAGTGGAAACTTTGCGATGAAAGGTTATTGTTTGAAGAAAAAATAAAGAAAAATTCTTTCAAGAAAAATTCGCGACTAGAAGAAGAAAGGCCAAAAGTTGAGCCAAATTCTAATATTATAAGTGAAATTGATGAAGTTTATAAGAAGGTAATAGAGTATAGCATAGAACTTAAAATTATTTACCCAACTTTAATACAAAATCACTTTAAAATTAGTAAAGAAAAAACTTGCGAAATTATAGATTGGATGAAAAGTAATTATTTTATTATTCCAAAAGAAAATAGCACAAAAAGTAAAGTTATTATAACTAAAAACGATTGTAAAGACATGTTTGAAAATAAGGACATAGAAAATACAAATAAAAATAAAAGCACAATTCAAATAGATAAATTACTTTTATATAAAATAACGATTCTTAAGATGCAAGAAATTATGTTTCTTAATAAATCGATTAGCAAAAGAGGGTTAATAAAAAAAGTCAAGAGGTTACTAGTTGACCTTAAAAAAAACCAAGCGGGAAATGAAAAAGAGATAGAGATCTATAAGAACATGCTTAAAAAACTTGAAATGATGTCCGATAGTGATTACAAAGAATTAAAAAAGTTCTTAGGAAAATTTGACGATTAAAAAAAAGTTAAAAATTCTTTTCTAGTATAGGCATAATTTTTTAAATTTTAAAATTTATTGATGATTGATGACAGCCATCAATCAATGGTAGTTTTTTAAAAATTGTTAAACTTTTAAAAATTAAGAATTTTTATTTTTCTCAGCAAGTTTATCTAATTCGTACAAATAATCAATACTCCAATCATAACTTTTACAAAACTCACCATGATAAGATCCTATGCCGGTTTTTAAATAATCCCAGTAATCACATTGGATATGTGTTTTATCCAAAGTCAGTAAGGCTCTTTTAAATCCAACACAATTTACACCAATATCGGTTAAGGTCTTTCGAAGTCTAAATACTGCATTGCGATATAGTATTTTAGCTTTTTCGATATCAGAATTTGCCCATAAACAAGTAATAGCGTCAGACATTGTTAAACTTTTTCCGTTATAGGTTATTAACAAAGCGAAAAGTTCTTTTGATTTTGAAGATGAAAATAAAACGAGATTTCCGTCAACAAAGCAATCGAAACTATCAAACATTTTTACTGTAAGCAAAGGAACTCTTTTTTTGATGATATTTAATATTTCCATAAGTTGTAAGTTATTATAGGGCTTATATAAAAAACCAATTGTATTGGCCCGAATTCTTTCGCTTAAATCTTCGATAGTCACTGCCATTCCGGTAATAAAAACAATAGCAATATCTGGAATTATATCCAAAACTTTGTTTGCTAAATCGATTCCATTGATATTTGGCATTCCAATATCTGTAAAAATAGCATCGATTTGATTTTTAGAAATATAGTCCAAGGCTAATTGAGAATCTTTAAAAAATTGGCATTCGATATCACAATCAACGACATCGCTTAAAAAATATTGCAAAGAAATAATTTCGTCATCAATTACTACTATTTTCATCTTCTACCTCCGTTTTATCACCATTTAATATAATTTGTATATTTGTTCCTTGTCCTATTGTACTTTTTATTGTTGGACTTACTCCAAGAATCAATGAAAATCTTTCACATGCATTTTTAATTCCGTGTGAATTGGAGAAAACTTTATTTACATCAAACCCTTTTCCGTTATCGTTAATTTCGATAAAGATTTTTCCATTTCGTTTGTAAGTGGAAATGATGATATATCCATTATCTTTATTTTCAATACCACTATATTTTAAGGCATTTTCCACGAAGGGTTGAATAGAAAAAGGTGGAACTTTAAAATCTGTGTAATCAATATCATAGATAATTTCAATAGGATCTTTTTTTCCTAGATTTCTTAATTCAGCATAAGAGAAAACATTATTTAATTCGGTTTCAAAAGGAATCAGATTATCGTCAAAAGAATTAAGATTTCCGCGTAAAAAATTAGCAAAAAAATTCATGCCTTTATCACCTAAAGTGACGCTTTCGTGATAGAGTTCTCTAATTGATTCTAAAGAATTAAAAATAAAGTGAGGTTTAATTTGCTCAGATAAGAACTTTTTCTCATACAATTCTGCTTGCAATTTGTAAGCATTTGATTGCACAGCTTTTTTGTCGGTGCGAATAGAGAACAACAGATAGACAATTATAAACATTAAATCAGATAAACTTGCATAGGTAAGAGAAAAGCCGATAACTGATTCAAAGGGTCCGTTGTAAGAAAGAGCATTAATATTTTGAGCACCGATTCCCAAACAAAATATCATGGTGGTAAAGTAGGCAGTTAAAGGTAGAGCACCTCTTTTTCTACTGCTATAAAAAACGGCACAAAAATCTATAATCAGCATTGTAGCAATTATAAAATGAACAATATAGCCATAGTTAAAATAACAAGAAATCGTATAAATAGGCACGAAAAGAAAAGAAATTAAAAAAGAAGTGCGCAACCAATTTTTAAAATTGGAAAGATGATTTAAATACATTATGTACTCGATACAGCAAAAAGAGACAAGCACAAAAAAGGTTTCGCTCAGCAATCCAAAGACAATCTCCGGGATAAAAATATCAAAATTCCTAAGAAATAATTGCATATCGGTAGAAAATAAATAAAGACCGATAAGACAAGCAGCTAAAAAAACCGTATGAATGGTTGAATCGTCAATTTTAAAGACCGAAACAATTTCCACAATCAAAATAATTAATAGCAAAAGCAAAGAGACAAGATAAAGACTACCTTCGGCAAGATTCGGAGTAGTACCAAGATTTGCCGAAAAAAGTAGATATTGAATTAAAATACCAATTGATCCCGGTAATAGGATTGCTGAAATTAAAAGTGGTAATGTTCTCTTTTTCATAAAATAATTATAACATATTTTTTTACAATTTTATTTTTTAATGTAATTATAATAATTAAAAGTATAAGTATTATTTGCCAATTTTTTAAAAATAATTATGTTTTTGCAATTAAATATAAATTTTTTTTAATGTTAAAAAAAGCTAAATAAACAAACGCTTTTTTAACGGTTTAAAGAATAAAATTAACATTAAGCTTATTTTCATATTAAGTAAGTAAATATCTAAGGAGGAAAACATGAAAAAAGCAAAACTTTTAATAGCGATGATGTTAATAAGTTGCTTAGCATCATGCAATGGCAATTCAAACTTGAACTCGACAGATAGTCAAGATAAAGGATCGACTTCGGAGTCGTCTGAACCAAAAGTCACTTCATCGGATGCCTCGACGAATAATCAAAGTGAAGGATCGTCTCAAAACAGCGCAATTGATGTGACGATGGATGAAACCAAATGGAAAGAGGTCATTCAAGCTTTTGCTGAAGAAAAGAATTTTTCTTTAGAGCAAAGATCAAATGATACAATCATCGGCGCTATGAAACAAGTTGGCACTACTTATTACGAAATATTTGATGATAACGAGAGTGAGAGAATTTTTACAATCGAAGATTCTAAGTATTATATTTATAGTAAATCAAGTTCAGATGAAAAATGGTCAAAAGACATCACCACGCAGGAAAGATATGAATCAAAAATGGAAAATTCTCTTTATTTGGTGGTTGGTGCGGCAACCGCATTCGCTCAATATTATGCAGCATTTGAATGTCAAAATGATGGAGTATATTTTGCTTCTGAAATCGCAATTCCGGATAGTTATACTTTAAAAAATATTAAGATTTCTTTTGATGATGAACATGTTAGTGAAGTAGAATGCACTATCGATTATTATGATATCCTAGTTACTATTCATGATATCGGTACCACGTCGATTACTATTCCTAGTGATTATAACGATAATACCATTGGTAATCAAGTGAGCGAGTCTACTTGGAGAGCAATATTTGATAAAATGATGGCTGTTACTCCTAATTTAACTTTTGTTTCTAGAATTACCACTACCGTAAAAGGAGTTGAACAAAACTATGACCTTTTGGTTTTAGTGGAAAATGAGTTTAAATTCGCTACTAAAAATGACATTTTTTATCAAGATGAAGATCAGTTCTATCATTTTGTTTATGAAGATGCTCAAAGCCAATGGTTTAGAAGTTCTATTACTGAAGAAGAATTCAATCAAAGCAAAACTGAGTTAGGATCTGCTTTCAATATGGCAGCAATGTTTGAATTTATGGGTATTAACGATGGTTATAATAATTTTACTTTCAATCCGACAACGAATGAATATGAAGGAACACTTAATATGCCATCAACGGGCGACATTCAGAATTTTCAAAGTACATGCAAAGTAAAATTTGATGATAGTTTAGAATTAGATACTGTTTCAATTATAGTTGAAGGAGATAATAGTGAAGGTCACAATAAAGAAGTAATCACTTTCAGTAATTTTGGTAAAACCATAATTGAAATTCCAGACAAATTTACTGAGCGATCTGCATATTAAATAAAATTGTAGAAGAATACAGTGGATGTTATTGCGGTAGCCAGAAAAGTATAAAAAAAGAAAAAGCACCAATTCAAGTATTAAATTGATTGGTGTTTTTTTATTTAAACGATATGTCGCATCAAAATGCTATTTTATTTGCTTAATTAAGCATAATTTATTGATTTTTTGCCTTAATAACCGCATTTTAATAGTGATTTTTATTGTGTCATAAATTACTTTTTGATAAACTACACTTAGTTAGTATTAGATGTAGAAAGGTTTTATAATATGGAGACTGACAAACAAAAATTTGACGAATTATCAGCTTACATCGACGAGATTGGGGCTACATCTCACGAATTAATCGCGGTTTTACACCGAGCACAGCACATCTTCGGATACCTTCCTCGTGAAGTTCAAGAATTTGTCGCTGACAAGTTGCACATTCCGGTTTCTAAGGTTTATGGCGTAGTTACCTTCTATTCTTTTTTCACGATGGAAAAGAAAGGAAAATATGTCATTAATGTTTGTTTAGGGACGGCGTGTTTTGTTCGTGGAGCCGATAAAATTATGAAGGAGTTTGAAACGCGTTTAGGAATCAAAAATGGTGAAACTACCGAAGATGGAAAGTTCACTTTATCTTCCTTACGTTGCGTTGGGGCTTGTGGATTAGCACCAGTAGTTCAAGTGAATGGAAAAACTTATGGTAATGCGACAGTAGAAACCGTAAGTGAAATATTGAAAGAATACGGAGGAGAATAGAATGTGCCTTCATAAAGTAAATACAATTAAAGAATTATATGATTTATATGATAATATAAAAGGATTATTAGATATAAAAAAAGGCATGGCTGATGTTTCACGAAAAATTGAAATTTCAGTTTGTGGTGGAACCGGCTGCCATGCATCGCAAAGCGAAAAATTAAAAGATGAATTAATTCGCTTCGCTAAAGAATATGGCGTTGAAGATAAAGTTAAAATCTCCATCACAGGATGCTTTGGCTTTTGTGAAAAAGGACCGATTGTAAAGATCTCTCCAGATCATACCTTTTATATTAAAATTCATCCAGAAGATGCAGAACGAATCATTAAAGAGCATGTGGTTGAAGGAAAATTAATTGAAGATTTCCTTTATGTTAATCCGGCAACTTCCGAAAAAATACGTTCTCAAGATAATATTCCCTTTTATAAGAAACAACATCGTGTTGCCTTACGAAATTGTGGCTTGATAAATCCTGAAGTTATTCAAGAATATATTGCCAATCGTGGCTTTTTAGCATTAGCCAAAGTATTAGAAACGATGACACCGCAACAAGTGATCGATGAAATGAAAAAATCAGGACTTCGGGGTCGTGGTGGTGGCGGATTCTTAACTGGCATGAAGTGGGAATTTGCTTCTAAATACCAAAATGAAAAAAAATACGTGATATGTAACGCTGATGAAGGAGATCCTGGAGCCTTTATGGATCGTTCGATTCTTGAAGGTGATCCATATAGTGTCGTTGAAGCGATGATTATTGCCGGTTATGCTATCGGTGCTAATGAGGGAAATGTCTACATTAGAGCAGAATACCCTTTGGCGATTGAAAGATTATCGATTGCTATCGCTCAAGCAAGAAAGATGGGATTCTTAGGAAAAAATATTTTAGGAACTAATCATAGTTTTGATATTTTCATTAAATATGGCGCTGGAGCGTTTGTTTGCGGTGAAGAAACAGCATTGATTTCTTCGATTGAAGGTAATCGTGGTGAACCGAATGTAAAACCGCCTTTTCCGGCAGAAGCAGGTCTTTATAAAAAACCGACGATTGTCAACAATGTTGAAACTTTAGCCAATGTTCCGGTAATTTTCCTTGATGGTGCAGAAGAGTTTGCAAAAATCGGAACCGAAAAATCCAAAGGAACAAAAGTTTTCGCTTTGGCTGGTAAAATCAATAATGTCGGTCTTGTGGAAGTACCGATGGGAATTACTTTAAGAGAAATCATATATGATGTCGGTGGCGGTATTAAAGACGGACACGAATTTAAAGCCGCTCAAACCGGAGGACCTTCAGGGGGTTGTATCACTAAAGAACATCTTGATATTCCAATCGACTTTGATAACTTATCTGCGATTGGATCGATGATGGGATCAGGCGGACTTATTATCATGGATGACCGCAACTGTATGGTTGATATCGCTAAATTCTATTTGGAATTTACGGTCGAAGAATCTTGCGGTAAATGTACTCCATGTCGTATCGGTAATAAGCGTTTGTTAGAAATTTTAACAAAAATTACTAAAGGTGAAGCTGACTTATCTGATTTGGATCGCTTAGAGGAACTTTCAAATATCATTAAGGATACTTCCTTATGCGGTTTAGGACAAAGCGCTCCTAATCCGGTATTATCAACCCTTAACTATTTCCACGATGAATATATTGCTCACGTAAAGAACAAATATTGTCCTGCTAAAGTTTGTCGTGCTTTAACTAAATATGAAATCGATGAATCAAAGTGTATCGGATGTGGCAACTGTGCGCGTAATTGCCCGGTAAGTGCGATTGAAAAAACTGATAAACCGGCAAAAAATCCGCGATTATTCGTATATAAAATCAAGGGCAATGATTGTATTAAGTGTGGCACTTGCGAATCTAAGTGTCCGGTTAAGGCAATTTCGCTTTAAGGAGGTAGTAAAAAATGGTTAAAATTCGAATTAACGATATTCCACTTGAAGTAGATGAAGATATGAGCATCCTTCAAGCCGCTCGATTAGTAAATATCTATATTCCTACTTTATGCTATTTGTCGCTTCATATCGTTCATGAACATAAGATTAATGCTTCATGCCGTGTTTGCGTGGTTGAAGTAAAAGGGAGAAGAAATTTAGCACCTGCTTGTTCGACTAAGTGCACCGAAGGTATGGAAATTTATACAAATACCAAAAGAGTGATTCGTGCTCGACGTACTGTTGTGGAGTTGCTTCTATCAGATCACCCACAAGAATGCGCAATGTGTGAAAAGAATACGAAATGTCAATTACAACGAATCGCCGCTAAAATGAACATTCGCGATATCCCCTATCGAGGCGAAATTTCACGGCCGAACATTTATATTGAATCGGCGGCTATCAAAAGAGACAAAGCAAAATGTATTTTATGCGGTAATTGCATCGAAGCTTGCAGTAAGGTTCAAGATGTCAATGTCTTAACATACACTCACCGTGGCTTTAAAACTTTTGTCGGTCCGGCTTTTGATGTCAATCTCGATACGACTAAATGTGTATCGTGTGGCCAATGTGTGATGGTTTGTCCAACGGGTTCACTTTCACAAACAGTAGTGACCAATGAGGTTTGGAATATGATCCATGATCCTACAAAACATGTTGTAGTTCAAATTGCGCCTGCTGTTCGCGTGGCTTTAGGCGAAGAATTTGGATATGAAATCGGTGTTGCCACGACCGGTAAAATTGTAACTGCTTTAAGAAAATTGGGATTTGATCGTGTTTTTGATACTAATTTTGGTGCAGATTTAACGATTATGGAAGAAAGCAATGAGCTTATTGAAAGACTTTCAAGCGGAGAGAATTTACCGCTTATTACTTCTTGCTGCCCGGGATGGGTTAAGTTCATTGAAAATGAATATCCTGAATATTTAAATCTCCCATCAAGTTGTAAATCGCCACATGAAATGTTCGGTGCCATCGCCAAAAGTTTTTATGCTCAAAAAGTCGGAATCGATCCCAAAGACATCGTTGTAGTTTCAGTGATGCCTTGCTTAGCTAAAAAGAAAGAGGCAAATCGTGAAGAATTACAAAATGGCGGGTTTAAAAATGTTGACTATGTTTTAACTACTCGAGAATTAGCGGATATGATTCAAGAAATAGGCTTAAATTTTGATTCGTTGGAAAATGGAGTTTTCGATAATCCGTTAGGTGAATCTACCGGTGCCGCTGATATTTTTGGAGTTTCGGGTGGTGTTTTGGAAGCCGCTTTAAGAAATGCGATTTTAACATTAGAAGGTAAGTGCCCGACATTGGAATTTAAGAATGTTCGCGGATATGAAGGATTTAAAGAAGCTGAAGTATCTATTAACGGCACTAAGTTAAAAGTTGCAGCAGTAAATGGTCTTAAAAATGCTCGCAAAATTATGGAAGCGATAAAAAACGGAACTTGTGAATATCAAGCGATTGAAGTTATGGCTTGCCCTGGTGGTTGTATTAATGGCGGAGGACAACCATTCCACAAAAGAAAGATGTCTAGAACGGTCATCGGCAAACGTATCGAAGGTTTGTATATGCAAGATAGATCTAAAAAGCAAAGAGTTTCAGCGCAAAATACTTCGATTATCCAATTATACGATCAATTCCTTGAAAGACCGGGTAGTGAAAAAGCACATGAGCTTTTGCATACCACGTTTAAAAGCAGTAAGTAAATCTCTAAATAGAAACAAAAAAGGGCATGGAATTTATAGACTACCATGTCCTTTTATTTTTGCATATATTTAATGAGAAATTTATTTTTTAAATATTTGTGTTTTTCGTAGTGAAAGATAACAATAGTAATTCCGCAAATATAGATAGGGTAATTAACACGCCGATAAGTGAATAATAATCGAAACCATAGAGTAAAGGACATAATGATAATATCAAAGCAACTAAAAGTAGCGTTTTTACTAACATTATTATTCGATGATTATCTATAAATAAATGGATTATAAGTATAATAATAACAAGACAACTAATTATCGCTGTCAGTAATGGTGCAAAATTAGCATTTCCAAATGGAATTAAATCAAAGTAAGAATATGTCACTCGGTGAATATTATTTAAGCCATCAGCAAAAATGCATACTGCTCCGTATGGTAATATTTCTAAAACAAGAGTAATAATCGGAAGTATAAAATATAATAATTTTCTTTTCATATCTTTACCTTAAACATATTATAGTTAAATTTGAAAACTATTGAAAGTGGGCAATTATCAATATGTCATAACTTAATTAAATTGTGATAAATGTTTATTATTCAACAAAAAAGGTGTAGCAATAAAGCCACACCTAATTTTTTTAAGCAAATTAATTAAAATAAAATCCCAAAAAGTATGGTATAGCTTATAAACGAACATCTAAAGTTTCAAATAATTCAACCAAT
>CANQWG010000013.1 GCA_947627505.1 uncultured Bacilli bacterium
CGGTCGAATATCTGAATGGAGAAGTCTTTTTTTTCATGACGAGAATCCCTTTCTATGCTATAATATTATAGTTTAAAGGATGTGAACTTTATGTTACTTTTTGTCGGATTAGGTAATCCAGGTAAAGAATATGCAAACACACGACACAATTCTGGTTTTTCAGTAATTGAAGCGTTTGAAAGCACAAACGATATCAAAGTAGATAAAGACGGCTTTAAAGGTAAATATCAAAAAATATTATATCACAATCAAGATATTTTGCTTCTAAAACCATACACTTATATGAATCTTTCTGGAGAAGCAGTTTTTGCCATCATGCAATTTTATAAAATTCCGATTGAAAATCTGATAGTTATATATGATGATATGGATTTACCATGCGGTAAAATAAGATTACGTGAAGGTGGATCTTCCGGAGGACAAAAAGGTATTAAAAACATTATTGATATTTTAAAGACAGATCAAATAAAACGGATTAAAATTGGAATTGGACATCCTATTAATAGTGTGATTGATTACGTATTATCTAAACCGAGTTCTGAAGAAGAGGCGCTCTTAATGGAAGCGCGAAAAAAAGCTTTGGAAGCAATCGATGCGATTATTGATCACGATTTCCACTATGCGATGAGTAAATTTAATTAAAATGAACCTAATTTTCGATAAAATATCACAAAATAAAGTAGTAACAAACTTTATAAACAAAGAAGGAACTTTTGTTGCGACAGATATTATTTCTTTAGCGTATCTCATCGCGAGCGCTTATAACAAACAACCACAAAAATACGCGATAATCGTTCCTAATTTATATAGTGCACAAGATTTATACGATAAATTATCACTTTTGCTAGGTGAAGAAAACGTATTGTTTTTTCCTTGCGATGAAGTTTTAAGAATTAATCAAGCCGTTGTTTCTAAGCAATTATTGGCGCAACGCTTATTTGTAATGTCGGAAGCGATAAAAAAAGATCATAAAATTTTAATCACCCACACTGCCGCGGTAACGAGAATTTTACCGAACAAGGATCTGTTTCAAACTCATTGTTATGAATTAAAAAAAGGAGATATCATCGATGTTAATCTATTAGAAACAAAATTACTAGAAAATGGATTTTATCGTGTCAATAAAATCGACCAAAGTATGCAATTTGCAAAACGTGGTGAGATTTTCGATATATTCCCTATAAACTTAGAGCAACCTTTAAGAATAAACTTTTTTGATGACGAAATCGAATCGTTGCGCTATTTTTCAATCGAAACACAACGTTCAACAAACGAAGAATTAGCTTCTGTAAAGATTTTCCCATCTAATGAACTTTTAATTACTCCTGAACAACTCGAAAGAGGAATAACTAAGATAAAATTGGAAATCGAAAAAGAGTGCACGAAACTTGATTTTGATTCTAAGACAAATTTGATTGAGAGAACAAGAAACGATTTAGATGATATTCAAGAAAATGGTTTTAATGAAAATACATATAAATATTACTCATATTTCAATGATGATCCATATTCTATTTTACAATATTTTGAGCCGGATACTACAGTGATATATGATATAACTAGATGTCGTGATGCTTACGATCTCAATGTTCACGAAGCTATCGATTTTTATGCTGAATTAGCTAAAAAAGGATATACACTAGAAAAAATAAAACTTAATTTAGATTTTGAAAAAATTATCGCACAAAACAAAAATAATTTATTAGTTTCTAGTCAATTCAATAATATTGATGATCAAAGCCTTAGAATGCGACCGATTCCTTTTCTAGGAGGTTCGATATTTAAAGCCCTAGAAGTTATCGATAAATATATAAATGAAGGAAATAAGGTAATTGTCGCTCTCAGTGAAACACAGTTTAACACTTTTATTGAATATCTTGACGAATACGAAAAAGAGTATGAAATTATTGAACCAAACTCTTCACCTAAAGGCAATTTAGGAATTTGCAAGATGAAACTTAATGAAGGTTTTGAACTTATCGATGAGCGAGTTTGTTATCTATCGGCTCGTGAAATTTTTGGGTATCGAAATCATTTAACGCGCTTTATGCATCGATACAAAGAAGCGAAGATTTTAAATTCCTATGAAGATCTTCAAATTGGTGATTATGTGGTGCATGAAGAAAATGGAATCGGTCAATTTGAAGCGATAGTAAATCTTGAAGTTGGAGGAATAAAAAAGGATTTTTTAAAGATTAGATATCAAAAAAAAGAAGTGCTTTATGTCCCTCTTGAACAATTTAAATTAGTGCGTAAATTTGTTTCAAAAGAAGGTGCGGTTCCTAAATTAAATCATTTGGGTGGCAATGAATGGAGCAAAACAAAAAAGAAGATTAAAGAAAAAGTTAATCTGATGGCTGAACGGCTCTTAGAATTATATGCAAAACGCGAAAGTGTCGAAGGGTTTACTTTTGCTAACGATGACGATATGCAACGTGAGTTTGAAAGAGCTTTTCCTTATCCGTTAACACAAGATCAAGAAAAGGCGATAGCGGAAATAAAGGCAGATATGGAAAAAAGTACACCGATGGATCGCCTTTTATGTGGGGATGTCGGATTTGGAAAAACCGAAGTGGCATTTCGTGCGGCGTTTAAAGCCATTTTAAGCGGAAAACAGGTCGCGTTACTTTGTCCAACCACGATTCTTGCTCGCCAACATTATGAGCGTGCAGTGGAAAGATTCGCGCTTTTCGGAGTTAAAATCGCTTTGTTTTCGCGCTTTGTGAGCGAAAGTACTCAAAAAGAGAACATTAAGCAGATTAAAGAAAAGAAGATTGATTTAATCATCGGTACTCATCGCCTGTTGTCTAAAGAAATAGAAATTCCGGCGTTAGGATTATTGATTGTTGACGAAGAACAACGTTTTGGGGTAGAGCACAAAGAACGAATTAAAGAAATTGCCAATCAAATAGATGTTCTCACTTTGACGGCAACTCCGATACCCAGAACTTTACAAATGTCACTTTTAGGTATACGAAGCGTTTCGACTTTAAATAGTGCGCCGATTAATCGAATGCCGATTCAAACATATGTGATGCCTTATTCTAAAAGTCTCGTGCAAGAAGTAATAGAAAGAGAATTAGCTAGAAATGGGCAAGTGTTTTACTTACATAACCATGTAAGTAACATTTTTCAAGTAGCACGTAGTTTACAAACTCAAATTAAAGGTGCTAAAGTTGCGGTCTGCAATGGTCAAATGGATCGCGAAGTGGTCGAAGATACGATGAATAAGGTATATAATGGCGAAGTAAATATTTTAGTTTGTACATCGATTATCGAAACGGGAATCGATATTCCAAATGCCAATACGATTATCATCGAAGAAGCTGATACTTTTGGACTTTCACAGTTATATCAAATTAAAGGAAGGGTAGGTCGAAGCAATCGTATCGCTTACGCTTATTTGCTATACAATGAACACAAAGTTTTAAATGAAAAAGCAAGAAAACGATTGAGTGCAATTAAAGAATTTGCAGAATTAGGATCAGGTTATAAAATTGCCCAATGTGATTTGACGATTAGAGGAGCTGGAGATATTTTAGGTTCAGAGCAATCCGGCTTTATTGAGACTGTCGGAATTGATATGTATATTCGCTTGTTAAACGAAGTGATTGAAGAAAAGAAGGGAATAAAAAAAGAAAAAGTCATTACTAGAGTAACTAATATTCCAGTTGAAGGATATATTCCGAAAACTTATGCAGACGATGGAGATAAGCTTGAGCTATATCAAGAGATCCAAGAAATCAATGCGCTTCCACAACTGATTTTATATCGCGCTAAAATTAGGGATATCTATGGTCGGTTGCCAAAAGAAGTAGAAGCTTTACTTAGAAAAAGAAAAATCGATATTTTATCTTCCAATCAGGGTATTGAATCAGTAAAAGAAGAGAGCGGACAGATTATTGTTGAATTATCGTTAGAAGCTTCAAGAATTAATAAAATCGGAATTTTGCTTTTTAATGAAGTTCAAGATATCGCCAAAAATATTCGTGTATCATATCAAGATCGTAAGTTGAAATTAAGGTTAATAAAAACCAGACAATATTTGGATGACATAGAAAAACTTTTGGTTGCTATTAATAAATTGGTTAAATAATGGAAATAGTAAGAATCGGTGATTATGATGCCTAATGGTGTAATTAGAAGAGTCGACAGTTTAGGAAGAATTGTGATTCCGATTCATATGCGAAAACGCTTGATGATTAACGAAAACGACAATGTTGAAATTTTTTTGGATGAAAATAATCATATTGTTCTAGATAAATATTCAACTTTGAAGGGATCGGGAGAAATGTTCCACAAAATCGCGATTAGTATTTATGAAAAATTAGCGGGAACAGTTTTAATTACTGATTTAGAAATGATTCTTGCTTCTTATGGCGAAAAAAGAATGTCATATGCTCCGGGAAGTTTATTAGATAACGAAGTCATTGATTTAATGAGGATAAAAACTCATTCACAAAAACAAACGATGATGATAAAATTAAATCAAGAAGAATCAGAAGCATCTGTGGTTTTTCCGGTTTATTTATTGGATAATCCGATTGGATCAATAATTTTTATCCGCAAAGAAGCTTTAGATGATGGAGAAATAAAAACGATTGAAACATTTACTCTTCTTATTAGCAATATGATGAAAGGATAAAAAGTGAGAGTTGATAAATATTTAAAAAATGCCCGTGTGATTAAAAGAAGAACAATCGCTAAAGATGTGTTGGATCTGGGTTTTGTAAAATTAAACGGCAAAGTTTGTAAACCTAGCTCTGAGGTAAAAGTCGGCGATGTTCTTGAATTGACATTAGGCGAAAGAATTTTGAAGATTGCAGTTCGTGAAATTAAAGAACATACTACTAAAAACGGCGCGTCGGAGATGTTTGAAATATTAGAAGATAAAGTAATTATTTAAAAACCCTTCACATAAAAATTACTAAGTGGAGGTTTTTTTATGGAAACGATGGATATGCATGGAGAGAGTAAAATCACTATAGCATCTAGAACTAGTGTTGAACTCACGGGAGTAACGAAATTAGATAGTTTTGATAGTGATGAGTTTTTGATTGAAACGATATTGGGACACGTTCACATCGCCGGCCAAAAATTAGCGTTAGGAACTATGGATTTGCAGAAAGGAATTCTTTCGATTAAAGGAGACCGAGTGGATAGTGTTCAATACGTTGGAAAAACAAAAGATAAAAGCAAAGAAGGATTTTTTTCAAAGCTCTTTAAATAATGCCATTACTGAATCAGTTTCAAGCATTTATCGGGTCGATGCTTTTTGGCGCGTTACTGCTTTTTTCATGGTCGGCGTTTAATCGACTTTTTTACCATTGTAAAAGCTTTTTTGTACGCTTGATTTTCGAAGTTGTTTTTTTCTTAATTTCGACTCTCTTTTATTTTTCTTTTCTTTGCTTTTACACTGATGGAGTCTTAAATATTTTTTATATTTTAGGTATTTTTCTTGGAGCACTTATATATTATCGATTTTATGCACAACATTTTAATAAAGTATTTGAATCGGTCGCGAAGGTTATAGAAAAAGAAATTATTATTCCGGCAAAATTGAAAAAACAGAAAGTAATTGCTATAATTAAACAAAAGAAAAATCGAAAGGAAAAACGCAATGAAAAAGAAAGTATCGATAAAAACCAATCGAATCATTAGTATTTTCTCGCTTTTTATTTTTATCTTTTCGATTGGACTTTTGTTGGTAGTATCGATAAATGTCTACAATGCTTATACAAAAAATCAAGCTTTAGAATCTGAAAAACAAGCGGTCGTTTTAGAACAAGAGCATTTAAAAAACTTAAGTGATAAGTTGGCTAATGATGCGACATATTATTCGGTCTTTTATCATAACGGCAATAGTTATATTTTTGATAATGGTAATGTTGTAATTATCTTTTCTTAGGTCGACGGATATCGACCTTTTTTTCCAATCGCCTAGTGTACGCTAGTAGCGGTGAGAAAATGATAGAAAATGTTAAAACGTTAAAAGAAGATCATAGTACAGTATTCATATATTTTATTTTTGGATTACTTTCTTTGTTAGTAGCGTTATTCAACACAGCGTATTTGTTTAATCCGTTTGTGATGGTTTTATTATATTTTGCGTATCGGCAAGAGTATATTACTGCCATTGTCACTAATTTTACATTAATACTAGTAGGGTTTCTTATTAATATCAATTATGGATTGGAATTAAGCGTTGTATGTTTTATTTTTTTATTTTTAGAAACGTTTTCAAAACTTTTAAAAGCGACTTCTGTTTTTAAAAATTATTTAAGTTTTATCTTTACGAATATTTTTGTATTTACCATTTATCTTGTCAATTACCCTGATTTTTTTCAATTCCTTAATGGGTTAATAAATCTTTTTTACTCTTATGGATTATTGTTGGCCTTCATTAATCTTGAAAAAGTGATAAATGATGATTATGCGGTTTTTGATGACCGTTATAAAGTACTGGTGATTTCGTCACTTTCAATTTTGTTTTTGGGAATCGATGCGCTGTTTATCGCGTTTTTTAATTTAGTGCATTTGGTTTTTAAAAAATGTACTTCCTTTCTTGTCAGTGGTTCTTCAATTGTTTTAGGAGCTTTTTTATTATATCTTTTTAAAGGTGTCGGACTTAACATTTTATTGATTTCAGCGGCTTCGCTTTTGCTGTCGTCATTAGTTAAAACCAAATATAATTCCTATATTTATTTAGGAAGTTTTGTATTGCTTAATATTCTTTTGACTCCGACCTTTTATCTTAATGGGTTCTTTTATCAAGGAATCTTAGCTTTTCTTTTAAATCTTTTTATAAAACAAGAATGGGTCGATGATCTTGAAAACATTTTTAAACGAAACGAAGATCTTCAAGTTTTAAAAAATGTTCAGTTTGCAAATGCTACTCGCAGCAAAGTTCGCTCAATAGTGTCTTATTTAGATTGTGTTTTAGATCCATCATTAGATCATGAAACTCCGGCTTTTGAAAAAGCCAAACACAATCTTGATGCTTCGCTTTGTAGTGAATGTGAATTGCAAAACTCTTGTAGCCTTAATTCTTTGAAAGAAGCATTAATAAAAGATAACGCGACAAAGCAAAATAGGCAAGAAATCATCGACAAATGTCTTTATCCATATAAACTTATTAGACGCAGTGAAGTGGCACATGATTTTTATTTAGGAGAACTTAGTTATCGCCATCAAGCAGAAGAACGAAAAAAACTTTATCAAAATGAAATCGAAAATATCTATCGACCATTAAAAGAATTAGACGATGGTGAAGAATTTAAGTCGAAATACGAGCGATTAAAGCAAAATTATGATGCGCTTCATTATCAAATTAAGATCCACGCGTATGATGGAGTTGAATTGATATTGGAAATAGGAGTTGAAGATTTTGATGTAGATAAAATAGTGGATATAACACGTAACATTTTAAGAAAAAACTTTTATATCAAGCAAGAAGATGATTTAAATAATGGCGCTATTTTAGTGCTATCTTCTCAAAATGTTATCGAAATCGAAAAGGGACTTTGCCTCTCTTCAAAACCGATAGATTCCGGAGATCAAATTGATGGCTTTAAAAGAAGTGGAGCGGAGTTTATTGTGCTTTCAGATGGAATGGGACACGATAAAAATGCCAATCTTGTCTCGTCTTATGTGATAAAAAGCCTTAAAGCTTATCAAAAGCTTGAAAGTGACGAAAGAAAAATTATCGAAAATTTGAATACTTTGGTAAAATCAAAATCGATGCATGAAATGTATGCGACATTGGATTTCTTAAAAATAGATTTAACCAATAAAAAAGCGAGAATTTATAAAAGCGGTTCTTTCCCGTCTTATATTTATCGTAAGGGAAAAATTATTACTCTCGATAAGATTTTTCCACCTTTAGGTATCGTAGCCGATTTAGATATTGTCTATGAAGACTTCTTCTTAGAAGAAGAGGATATAATTATTTTAATGAGTGATGGTTTTGGAGTAATAGAAGAAAACTTTTTGCTTGAAAATCTTGAAGCAATTAAAAATGTGGAAACCGGTAAAATGGCAGATCTATTATACGATGCACTTATTAAAAATAAAGATGAAGAAGACGATAAAACATTGTGCATTTTAAAAGTCATAAAGTCGCGGTATTATAATTGAAAAATTAATGCCTATAGTGCAAAATTATAACCGAAGGTAAACAAACTTATGCAAAAATTCTCTTACGATTCGAATAGAATATATTTAATCGCAGTTTCCGGAGGGCCAGATTCGATGGCTCTTTTAAAAATGCTAGCCGATTTAAAATTGAAACTTGTGGTTTTGCATGTCAATTATCATCGTCGTAAGGTTTCAAATCAAGAACAAGAAATGGTTGCCGTATATGCCAAAGAAAAAGGATATGAAACACACGTTCTTGATACCATAGATTTAAAACCAAAAGGCAATTTTCAAGCTTGGGCTCGTGAAATAAGATATGATTTTTTCAAAAAAATGTATTTTAAATATCATGCCGACGGACTTTTTGTCGCACATCATAAAGATGATCTTTTAGAAACTTATTTAATGCAAAAATCACGCGGTAATTTAGTATCATATTATGGACTAAATAGTGAGACATCAATTAAAGGAATGAGAGTAATTCGTCCGCTTTTAAAATATCGAAAATTTGAACTTTTAAATTATTGCAAACGAAATCAAATTCCTTATTCGATTGACGAAAGTAATAACACCGATGATTATACTCGCAATTATATTCGTCATCATCAAGTTTCTAAAATGACCGAAAATGAAATTGATGCTATGATAGAAGAAATTGATAACGAAAATCAAAAACTAAAAAAAACTATGCAAAAAATCGAACCCGTGCTCCAGCAAGATAAACTAATGATTTCAGAGATTGTTTGCTTGAGTGACGAAGAAGAAACGCGCTTGCTTTTTGCGTATATTACAAAAGTTTTGCCGTTTATTTCGGTAAAATTAGGTGCCAAGCGAATTCGTGAAATAAAAAGACTAATTAGAAGTCAAAAAGCTCACGCTAAAATGCTTTTAGATCCACCATACTATTTGTTAAAATCTTATGATTACCTATCTTTAAGCAAATTCGGCGACGATTTTCATTATGAATTTATAGTGGAAGCACCACGAATTATCGACAATGAATATTTTTATTTAAACCTTACAACCGATACTTCAAAGATAAACGTCTTCGATTATTCTTATCCGTTAATAATCCGCACCTTTCAACCCGGTGATGTCATAAAATTTGGAAAAATTCATAAATCGGTAAGAAGAATTTTCATTAATCGTAAGATTCCACTTGATAAAAGAAAAAGGTGGCCGCTTATCGTGGATAAAAATGGAAATATTATTTATATTCCCTTGCAAAATAAAGTGGTGTCAAATAATATAGAAAACAATCCGATTATTGTGGTAAAATAAACAATGCATAAATATAAAATTTATGAGAGCACAAAATTAGACTATTTTATAGGAGGTAATTTGTATAGATGAAAAAGAAAAAAGGAAGTTGGATCGGCTATGTTGCCCCTTATCTTTTAATCTTGGTTATTGTCGTTGCGATAACGTTACTGTTTAATAACAATTCCTATGGATCTTCGCAACATTCTGATGTCGCATGGGGCGAGATTATCGTCACTCATCGCGATGCGGATGGTAATGAAGTCAACGATTATGAAAAGTCGTTCTTATGGAATCAAAAAATCGAATCACTTCAAGTAACGCGATATAACGAAGGTAAATTGACCGTTGCGGGCTACTATTTGACGAACGATGCTCAAAATCGCGAAATTCGTTATAGTTTTACAAGTTCCGGATTGCTTACAGAAGCAAACTTATCGTATATCGATACGATTGTCAAAACAAGAACGACCGATAGCGGAACATTATATTACACCAATCAAAACTATGCGATTATCAACGCTTATGAATCAAATGGATTTATGGATTGGTTACCAACCATCATTTTCTTTGTGTTGGGTATCGGAGCCATCATTTTTATCTTCTCAAGATTAAATGCCAGCGTTAATAGATCCAATAACACAGCGCTAGATTTCAATAAATCCCGCGCTAGAAGAGAAGAAGTTACCAATGTCCACTTTGATGATGTCGCCGGATGCGATGAAGAAAAAGCGGAAATGATCGAGCTCGTCGATTATTTGAGAAATCCAGGCAAATATTCAAAATTTGGCGCAAAGTTGCCAAAAGGCGTTCTTTTGGTTGGTCCTCCGGGAACCGGTAAAACATTGTTAGCTAAAGCCGTCGCTGGTGAGGCACGTGTGCCATTTTACTCAATCTCGGGTTCTGACTTTGTTGAGATGTTCGTCGGTGTTGGAGCCGGACGTGTAAGAGACATGTTTAAAAAGGCTAAGCAAAACACCCCGTGTTTGATCTTTATTGATGAAATAGATGCAGTAGGACGTCAAAGAGGTGCTGGTATGGGTGGAGGTAACGATGAACGTGAACAAACCCTTAATCAGTTGCTTGTTGAAATGGATGGGTTCTCCGATAATTTAGGAATTATCGTGATTGCCGCGACTAACCGTGAAGATGTTTTGGATCCGGCACTATTAAGAGCCGGTCGTTTCGATCGTCAAATCACTGTTAACTTGCCTGACAAGCAAGGCCGTGAAGAGATCCTCAAAGTTCATGCTCGAAATAAAACCATTTCTCCGACAGTGAACTTTAAAGCTATTGCCGAAAGAACGGTGGGATATTCCGGCGCCGATTTGGCTAATGTACTCAATGAAGCCGCCATTCTCGCCGTTAGAGAAAATAAGAAAGAAATTTCGACAAAAGAAATCGATGAAGCCATCGACCGTCAATTCGCGGGTCCGGCTAAGAAAAGCAAGAAAATGTCTGAAAAAGAAAGACAAATCGATGCTTATCATGAAGCGGGACATGCGATTATCGGCTTAAAATTAGATGGAAGCGATGTTGTAAGAAAAGTGACGATTATTCCACGTGGAAACACCGGAGGTCATGTCCTTATGACTCCGCAAGACGATTATTTCTTGATGACGAAAACGCAATTGTTAGCTAAAATTGCTGGATTATTAGGAGGAAGATCTTCGGAAGAAATTTTCTTCTCCGATATTACTACCGGTGCTCACCAAGATATTGAAAGTGCCACTCGTATTGCAAGATTAATGGTTACGCAATATGGAATGTCGTCTTTGGGTCCGATTCAATATGAAAGAGATCAAGGTTCTGTTTTCTTAGGACGAGATTACAATAATACACAAAAGAACTTCTCAAATCAGGTAGCTTTTGAAGTCGATCAAGAAGTGAGAAAGATTATCGATGAAGCTCACGAAAAGGCTTTGGAGATTATTAGAAAATACAAAGAAGATGTGGAATTAATTGCTAAAGCTCTTTTAGAAAAAGAAACGTTAAATGCAGAAGATATTTCCTATCTTATTGAAAATCGTCATCTGCCACTCGACGAAACGGAACAAGAAACCAAAGTCGAACCGATAGAGACTTCTAAAGAACCGGTTCAAGAAGAACCCAAAGAAGAAAGTTCGGGTGAAAATAAAAATTAAGAAAGAGATAAATTCTCTTTCTTTTTTTGACTATGAAAGACATCGTAATAAAAGATATTGTAATTAGTCCCCCGTTAATATTAGCACCGATGGCGGGAATTACTAATTTGGCATATCGCAAAATGATGAAAAAGCATAATGTTGGTTTGGTAGTTTCTGAAATGGTTTCAGATTATGCTTTGATTTACGGAAATAAAGAAACTTTTAAAATGCTCGAGACGTTAAAAGAAGAACGACCGCTTTCTATTCAGTTATTCGGTTCTTCAAAAGAAAGTTTAGTGAAAGCCGTAAAAATTTTGAATCGATTTGATTTTGATATATTGGATATTAATCTCGGGTGTCCGGTTCCTAAAGTTGTTAAAGAAGGATCCGGGGCATCTTGGCTAAAAAAAGAACGACAAGAAGAATTATTTGATACAATGCAAGAGATTGTCAAAAATTCGAATAAACCGGTAACTTGTAAAATTCGTCTCGGATGGGATCACGACGAGATAACCGTTATAGAAACTTGTCAAATTCTTGAAAGAAGCGGAGTGTCTTTAATCGCTATTCACGGACGGACGCGAAGTGATTTTTATTCGGGACGTGCTGATTATCAATGGATAAAAAAAGCTAAAGAAGCCGTAAATATTCCACTTGTTGCTAATGGTGATATTTTTAAAGCCGAAGATGCTTTTGAAGTATTAAATATCACCAAATCCGATGGACTGATGATAGGTCGAGGTGCTCTTGGAAATCCGCAACTTTTTGATAATATCGTAAAAAAAGAAAAAGGACTTCCTTTTAACGAAGAGATCGTTTTAGAACAACAAATAGAATTTTGCAAAGAACATTATCGCAATTTAATTGATTTAAAAGGTGAATATCGAGCTAGTCAAGAAATGCGCGGATTGGCGCCACATTATTTCAAAGGTTTAAAAAATGCTAAAAAAATCCGCTTGGCTTTATCAAAAATCAATAATTATGAAGATTTTGAGCGCTTATTGCTCAATATTGAATTGTAAGCACGATTTATCACTTGTTTAAAAAGGTTTTATCAAGTAGAATAAAAAAGAAACACGGAGGTAGTGTAACAATGGATAATAAATTAACAGAACAAGAGATGATTAGACGTCAAAAATTGGATAAACTTAAAGAATTGGGAATTGATCCGTTCGGTCATAAATTTGAAAGAAACGCTAATTCAAAAAGCATCCATGAATATGATGGTTTTCAAAAGGAAGAATTGGAAGAAAAAAACATTCTAGTTAAAATGGCCGGAAGAATTATGACTATCCGCAAAATGGGAAAAGCTTCTTTTTTCCACGTTCAAGATCGTGAAGGTTTATTTCAATGCTTCATTTCTAAAGACGGAGTCGGAGAAGCACAATATGAATTATTCAAAATGGCGGATATCGGTGATATTGTCGGTATTCAAGGAAAGTTAATGAAAACAAATACCGGTGAATTGACAGTTAAAGTTTCAAATTATGAACATTTGACTAAAGCGTTAAGACCATTACCTGAAAAATTCCATGGGTTAACCGATATAGAGGAACGATATCGTCGTCGTTATGTCGATCTTATAATGAATCCGGAAGCTAAAAAAGTTGCTTTGACAAGACCGAAAATTATTAGATCCTTACAAAGATATCTCGATTCTGAAGGATTTGTGGAAGTTGAAACTTCGGTTCTATGTTCGGTTTTAGGCGGTGCCGCAGCGCGTCCATTTAAAACGCATCACAATGCGCTCAATAAAGATTTCACATTAAGAATCGCAACCGAATTACCATTAAAGCGATTATTGGTCGGTGGTTTAGAAAGAGTATATGAAATCGGAAGACTTTTCAGAAACGAAGGTATGGATACTAAACATAACCCTGAATTTACTACAGTCGAAGCGTATATGAGTTATGGCGATATATCGGATATGGCTAATCTTGTCGAAAATATTTTTAGAACCATCGCTCAAGAAGTTTGCGGATCTACAGTAATTCCATATGGTGATTTGATGATTGATCTACAAAGTCCGTTTAAACGAAAGACAATGGCTGAATTAGTCAAAGAGAAAACCGGTGTTGATTTTACGCAGCCGTTAACTTTTGAAGAAGCTAAAGCTTTAGCGGCTCAACATAATGTCCCGGTTGAAAAACACCATACCGGAGTCGGTCACATCTTAAATTCTTTCTTTGAAGTTTTTTGTGAAGATACATTGGTGCAACCGACTTTGGTTTTTGGTCACCCGATAGAAATATCGCCGTTAGCCAAAAAAGGAAAAGATCCGCGTTTCACTGAAAGATTCGAATTATTTATCGGAGGAAGAGAATACGCGAATGCTTTTACCGAACTTAATGATCCTATCGATCAAAGAGAAAGATTCTTGAATCAATTAAAAGAAAAAGAATTAGGTAACGATGAAGCCAATGAAATGGATGTTGACTTTGTCGAAGCTTTGGAATACGGAATGCCTCCGGCTGGTGGAATCGGAATCGGAATTGATCGTATGGTGATGTTAATGACTAATTCTCCTTCGATTCGTGATGTTATTTTATTCCCGACAATGAAGCCCTTAGATTGACAGATATAAGAAAAAACCTTGAGCAGTCAAGGCTTTTTCTTTTTCGCCCAGACAGGGCGTGGAAATTTCTTTTTGTGGCTGGGTGTGGTAGAATAAAGCAACGATAAACGGGGATTTAGCGAGGCCAAGTAAGGAATGGAGTATAAAAATATTTTACAAGTCGATTGCCGCAAATCATTTCGTGAATGGCTCAGTGTTTATTCAGAACTAGAGACAGAATGCTGGGTTAATGTAAAGCGTGGGAAGCCTGCTGATGACACCCACTTTTGGTATATTGATGCTGTGGAAGAAGCACTTTGCTATGGTTGGATAGATAGCACCCACCGAATCATTGACGGAAAGAGGTTGCAGCGTTTTACACCCCGTAAAAAGGGGAGTAAGTGGACAGAACTAAACAAGGAGCGAGTTCGTAGATTGGAAGCTTTAGGTCTGATGACTGATGCGGGAAGAGCAGTCCTCACTGTTACGGGAATTCGCAGTTTTCATATTGACCCTGATATTAAGGCGGCGCTGAAGGCGGCACGGGCGTGGTCAAAGTTCAAATCATTTCATCCTTTATACCAAAGGGTGCGAGCGGGAAATATCGCCTTCTATAAGAAACGAAATCCAGAGATGTTCGACCAAATGTTGGCACACTTAATCGAGGAGACCAGACAAGGTAAAATGTTTGGCGAATGGAATGACTATGGCAGATTATTAGATTATTAAATTCCCATTTGTCTGGCTGATAATAGTTAAGCGTCGGTTCTGAAATGCCTTTTCTGGGCTCATAAAACAGCAGATAACTAACAGGAAAAAACTGCCCAAAATTCGGCAGGATCAATCCCATTTCATCTCAATAGCGGGGCGGACGTTGAATGAAAACAAAAGTGATTCTCCCCAAAAATTGTATAAATTCGTATAAATCAAGCCAAGCAAAACGAAAAAGCCTTGAAAAATCAAAGGATTTTATGCTGCTATTGTTCCCGACAATGAAGCCGTTAAACTGAAAAAACTTACATATTATAAAAACGTTCGATTTTGAGTCGGACGTTTTTCTTTTATCGATTTTACAAGTAAAAATTATTGTTTTTAGATGAGTACTTTACTTTTTCTTATGATTTTAAATCTTAAAGTATATTTTTGTTTGACAAGGCAATAATTAAATTGTTCAAACATAAATTGAAAAGTGAAAGAGGATCGTTATGATAGATAAATTTTCATTAGAAGCTCAAAAAGTTATTTCGTGTGCCGAGGCAATCGCTTTTGAATTTGCACACACTAGCATTGGCAGTGAACATATTCTTCTCGCTTTTCTTAGAGTAGATGAAAATATTTTAGGTCGTGAATTAGGTAAATATGGAGTAACGTATAGTTCTCTTTCAAAAAAAGTGAAAAATCTTTATCCGTATTCTGATGAAGATCCCTTATATATGGAATATACATTAGAACTTAAAGTTCTTTTGGATAATGCGGTTGCGATTTCAAGAAAAGCCGGTGAAGAATTTGTGTCTTTAGTGTCCCTTGGACAAGCGTTGCTTAAAGAAGACCAAGGAGCTGCATTTGATTTGTTGAATAAATATAAGGTAAATCGTGATAATTTGATTAAAGTATTGATGACAAGCCAAAAGAGAAAATCTGATTTAGATAACATATCTGATCTACATAATCTTTGCAATATTAAAAAAGATCCCCTTATCGGAAGAGAAGAGGAGATTCATCAACTTATAAACGCTCTATCACGAAGAAATAAACCAAACGCAATTTTAGTCGGAGAACCAGGTGTCGGGAAAACGGCCATCGTCGAAGAAGTGGCTAAAATGATTTATGAAGGTCTTGTTCCTTCACTGAGAAACAAAAGTATTTATGAACTGGATATCGCTTCTACTGTAAGCGGAACTAAATATCGAGGAGAGTTTGAAGAAAAACTGAAAAAAATAATTAAAAAAGTAAAAGAGGATGGTAATGCCATTCTTTTTATCGATGAGATTCATAATATCGTCAAAGCCGGGGGAGCGGAAGGCGCAATAGATGCTTCAAATATCTTAAAACCATATCTTTCTCGTGGTGATATTCAAATTATCGGCGCGACTACGGAAGATGAGTTTCATGAGGCATTTGATAAAGATAAAGCTTTAAGACGCCGTTTTCAAATCATTAAAGTAGAACCATCGACTTCTGAAGAAACGATTACCATATTAAAAGCATTGAAAAATATTTATGAAAAACATTATAAATTGACAATTGATGATGTGATTTTATATAAAATAGTCGACTTATCTAAAACAATTCCGAATGCGTATTTTCCTGATAAGGCAATCGATATTTTAGATAACGCATGTGTGATTGCTAAGGATTCTTTAAAAGAACAAGATGTTATAAAAACAATAGAGTCGTTTTTTAAAATCAAAATAAATCACGATGAATTAAGTGAAATTGTTTCTAATGAATTAATGGCTAAAATCCATGGACAAGATCGAGCTTTACAACAGATTTTGTTGAATTTAAAAATGATTGAGCACAAAATTTATGAGCAGGACAGACCATTGTTGATATTGATGTTTGTAGGACCTTCTGGGGTTGGAAAAAGCGCATGCGCACAAATCATTGGTGACAATTTTTTTGGTAAAAATGGGCATACTTTTAAAATTGACATGTCTTCATATCAAGAGTATGGTTCTTTAACCAAACTTTTAGGTAATAATGGCTATAATCTATCTCAAGCTCCTTTTGTCAAAAATCTTAAAGCCTTTCCGCATTCTTTAATAATTCTCGAAGAAGTTGAAAAGGCCAATAATGAGATTTTGGACTTTTTCTTAAATGTCTTTGATGAAGGATATTTTATCGATGGTAAAGGAAATAAAATCGATTGTACAAATGCGATGTTTATTTTAACATCAAACTATGGATATGATGATAAGACATTGTTTAAAAAACACTTAGATCGCGATTTTTCATATCGTGATTCGATAGTGAAAAAATTAAATGAAAGATTTCGATATGAATTTATTTCAAGAATCGATGATATAATCACTTTTGATCATCTTAATTCATCATCGAGAAAAGTGATTGCTCAAGATTATTTGAACACGATTGCAGACGGCCTTCAATTCGAACTAGGTGAACTAGATTTAGATTTAGATAATGAAGAAGTTTATAATCGATACGGGGCGAGATTGATTAAACGTGATGTTCGAAAAAAAGTAATAAGTAAGCTTATGAAATAATGTAATTTATCATAAATGCAAAAAACCCCTATTGATAAATAGGGGTATTTTTGGATAAAGAATCTTTTGTCTTTACAAATTAATCTCGGTTAGGTATGATTGAAACGCATAGAAGTGAAGGTCTATGTTATTTCTCTCTGCTGACTTTAAAGTCAGCCAGAAGACCAAAGGGAGGTGTACACATGAAAAAGTACGAGATTATGTATATCCTAAAAGCCAATCTTGAAGATGCCGCTCGTAATGAGTTAATCGGCAAACTTCATGAAATTCTTTCCGCTGACGGAAGTACTGTCGACGATGTGAATGAATGGGGATTGAAAGATTTGGCATACGAAATTAAAAAAGAGAAAAAAGGATATTACGTGGTCGTTAAAGTTAGTGCTTCTTCTTCAAAAGTTATCAATGAATTCGATCGCTTAGCGAAGATCAATCCTAATGTATTACGTCACTTAATTATCGCTTTATAATCCTAAAAAGGAGGATGCGAAATGATTAATCAAGTAGTTTTAGTTGGTCGTCTTACAAGAGATCCGGAATTAAGAAGAACCCAAAGCGGTTTAACTGTTTGTTCCTTCACCATAGCAGTTGATAATCGCAGTAAAGGTCCTAATGGCGAAAAAACCGCTTCTTTTATTCCTTGCACCGCATGGAATAAGAGCGCGGAATTCATTTCAAAGTTTGGTTCTAAAGGTATTCTTGTCGGAGTCGAGGGAAGATTAAATCAACGTAGTTACGAGAGCAAAGATAATAGACAAGTCAATGTTGTCGAAGTTATCTGTGACAATGTTCAAGTATTGGAAAGAAGATCTGATGAATCAAGAAGAGAGGATTCAGGACTTCGCGAAGATGATCAAGGATATCAAGCTGATCCTGTCCGCAATGAAGAATCGGCAGACAAGAACGTTGATGCATTTGATGTAACTGATGACGATCTCCCATTTTAAGAGATCGAGAAAGGAGTATTATGGCTTATAAAAAGATGAGACCTAGAAAAAAGGTTTGTATTTTTTGCAGTAAAGGTAAAGATGCTAAAGAAAAAGTAGCGGTTATTGATTATAAAGATGTCGAAATGTTAAAACGCTTCATTTCTCCGAATGGAAAAATTTCTCCGCGTCGTGTTACCGGAACTTGTGCAAAGCACCAAAGAGAAGTCGCTATCGCTATCAAACGTGCACGATTTATGGCTTTGCTACCATTTGTTATCGATTAATGATAATAAATTGTAATTTTATCATCGTTCAATAATAAAATATAAAAACTAAAAAGCTTTGCAAAATTGCAAAGCTTTTTTCATTAAATGCAAAAGATACGCAAAGCAAAAAAAACATGTAAATAAAACTAAAAAAAAGAAATGCAAATTCTGCTTTTATTTATAAGTTGTTTGTGTGCCGCAAAAAATAATCGCAAAATAACGAATTTTTTAAAATAATTAGTGTTTTAGAAACGAGATATAATTACTATATTTATTTTTCTTAATTATGTATAATAATTAAGAATGAGGTGAAATTATGCAGAAAGTAATTAAAAGACAAATGATAAAAGTTCTTATAATCTTTTTTCTACAATTCGTAATTGCTTCAGCTGTTTATGTAGCTATCGCATTAAATTTATTTGAATATCATCTTGAATTACTTATCGGAGTGATGGCTAGTTTTATAGTAATAGATGTTCTTTTGTTTTGGAGCATGTTGACAAATATTTCTAAATCAAAGTACAAAACTGATTTGAGAGCTCTTGATATTGTTGGTGAGGATATTCAAGAAGCCTATATATTTGGTAAAATCGGATTGATAGTGACTGATGAAAATAGTAATATCATTTGGGTTAATGATCAATTTGCTGCATTAGAATCTACGATCATGGATATTAATATTTTTGAATGGCGAGAAGAATTAAAAGCATTAAAGGACTTGGATGGAGGACAGTTAACTGAAAATCATACGATACGTGTTGAAATCGAAGGAAAACTTTATGAAGTAAAATTGTTGAAAGAAGCTAATCTTTTTATTTTTAAAGACATTACTGAATATAATGCGGTTGTCCGATATTCTAAAGAACACGCTCCGGTTATTGGTATTATTAGTATTGATAATTTTAGTGACTTTGAATCGATGGCGGTTGATCGTGATGGAAATGATATTATCTTTAATATCAATCAAATGATTACTGATTATGCTAGAAAATTTAATTTGCTCATCAAAAAAATCAAAAACGATAGTTATTTCGTAGTTTGTGATCAAAAAGCCTATGAGCAATTAATAAAAGATCGTTTTTCCATAATGAACAAGGTTAAAAAACAATCTTTCGCTGATGCAATTGTTACGTTGTCCATCGGTTTTTCTAATGGCTTCGATGATGTTGTCAAGTTATCAGAAATGGCATCAGATGCGTTGGATGTCGCGTTATCAAGAGGAGGAGATCAAGCGGTGCTTTCTCCTTACGGCGGAAACTTTACTTTTATTGGTGGTAGCAGTGAAGCTAAGACAAATAAAAGCAGAGTTAAAGCTAGATTCTTATCTTCTTCGCTGGCATCTTTGATTCAAAGTGCTAAAAATATTGTAATTATGGGACATATAGACGCTGACTTGGATGCAATAGGAAGTGCTTTAGGATTATATGCTTTTGCAAAAATGTTTAAAAACGACGTTCACATTGTTTACGATGAAAAATTAGTTGAAACCAAAACAAAAAAAGCCTTTAAAGATTTGTTTACTAAAGAAGAAATGCAAGAAATGACGTATACTGTTAAACAAGCCAATTATCACATCGGAAATAATAGTTTATTGATTCTTACAGATGTTCATCGCCCTTCAATTGTCATGGCTTCGAGTGTTTTAGATAAAGCTGAACGTGTTGCAATAATTGATCACCATCGACGTGGCGAAGAATATGTTGATATCCCTCCAGTGTTTTTTCAGATTGAACCCTCTGCGTCTTCGGCTTCAGAATTAGTCACTGAAATCATCAAATATTCGCCTAAACATGTCGATATGGATGAACGAAAGGCAACATTTATGTTGGCAGGAATTTTATTGGACACCAATTACTATCGACAGAAAACGGGAGCAACCACTTACGATGCGTCTTTAGTATTAAAGGATTATGGTGCAGACAATTCAAAAGCCGATTATTTCTTAAAAGAAGAATATGAAGAATATGCTTTAAAAAACAAAATTTTATCTAATTCAATAACTCCGTCTTATGGTGTCATTATAGCGATGGCGGAACAGAATGATATCATCAGTAAAACAATGTTAGCGATTGTCGCAAGTGAAGCGATTCAAATTAAAGGGATTAATGCTTGCTTTGTAATCGGCCGCACATCCGTTAAAGAAACCGCGATTTCCGCTCGAAGCGATGGAACGATTAATGTTCAAATGTTGATGGAAAAACTTAATGGTGGAGGTCATTTTACCGCGGCGGCCGCACAATTTACCGATCAAAGTATCAATGAAGTTTGCAATTTACTTCAAAATAATTTGGAGATGTATTTAAATGATGCTCGCACTCAACAGCAACAATAAAAGGAGGTTTCTATGAAAGTAATCTTATTAGAAGACGTAAAAGGAGTCGGAAAGAAAAATCAAGTAGTGGAAGTATCTGCGGGATATGGTTCTAATTATTTGATTCCTAAGCATTTAGCAGTATTGTCGACAAAAACTGGTTTAGAAGTAAGAGATCGTCAAATTCTTGAAGAACAAAAAGCGTTGGAATTAAAAAAACTCCGCGCTCAAGAAGAAGCCGATAAATTAAAAGACATCGTGCTCGAATTTAATGCTTCAGCGTCAAAAGATGGCAGAATGATGGGAACGATATCACCTAAACAAATTGAGCAAGAATTAAAAAATAAATATGGCATTGTTATCGACAAAAGAAAATTTGTCGATAAAATCGCTGTCAATGCTTTTGGATATACAAATTTAAAAGTGGAATTGTTTAAAGATGTAATTGCAACAATACGAGTTCATGTTACAGAAAAAAAGTAGGTGTTTTATGGAATATCAAGCTTTTAATGAAAATGCTGAAAAAGCCGTGTTAGGTTCTATGCTCGAAAATGATTCTTGTCGTGCAGAAGCTTTATCTCAATTAGATAGTGAAGATTTTTATGTGCGCAAAAATCGTCAAATATTTGATGCCATCAGAACGATAACGGACAAAGGTATTACTTTAGATAACGCTTCTTTGACTGAAGAGTTGTTGACAAATATGAAAGTATTCAGTGAGATTGGTGGCTTAGAATACATTGTTGAATTGCGTGAAAATTATATTGGTGAAAAAAATGCTTTAAATCATCTTCATATTATTAAAGATTTATCTCTTGTGCGAAGATTACTTAATGAGATGAATTTAATCGAAAAAGATTTTAAAGAAAATAAAATTACCGACGTTCCGACTTTTGTCGCAGAAAGCGAGCAAAAAATTCTCGATATTACCAAAACTAGAAGAATCGGGACATTTAAATCATCGAAAGAAATTGTTGATAAAATCACCGAAAGTTTAAAAATTCAAAAAGGAAAGAAAGATTTGACTTTAAGCGGATTAGATACCGGTTATCGGCAACTTAATAGATTGATGCAAGGTTTGCAAAAAGGAAATCTTATCATTCTGGCGGCACGGCCTTCGGTTGGTAAGACAGCCTTGGCAATTAACTTAGCTTATAATGCGGCAAATAGCAATAATATACGCGTGGCATTTTTCTCATTAGAAATGTCAGCTGAGTCGATAATGATGCGTCTTTTGGCTAATCGTTCTTATATTCCTTCGACCAAATTGGCGACAAATAATTTAAATGCCGATGATTGGTTAGCAATCAATGAAGCTACGGAACTTTTAAAACGGACAAAATTGATGATCGATGATACTTCGGCTGCGAAAATAACAGATATTAGAACTAAAGCACAAAAATTAAAAGCCCAATATCCAGATTTGGGCTTGATCGTTATTGACTATTTGGGACTTATCAGAACTAATAATACCAATCTTGACAACCATCAAGTTGAAGTTGGGGAAATTTCACGACAACTAAAAGCTCTCGCTCGAGAGTTGAATTTACCGATTATATGTTTATGTCAGTTATCGAGAGCATCAGAAAAAAGAACGAATCGGACGCCGATTCTTTCTGATTTACGTGATTCGGGTTCTATTGAACAAGATGCCGATCAAGTGCTTTTTATCTATCGTAAAAATTATCAAATGCAGAATGCCGAAAAAGAAGAGACTGTGGTTAAAGATGAAAAAGAAGATGAAAATCCGATGGGGAACGCAGAAGAAACTCAGATTATTGTCGCAAAAAATCGTAATGGGCAAACAGGCATTGCAAATATGGTGTTTTTAATGAACATCGGGCGTTTTATCGAACAAGAAACTAGTGATGTTCAACAAGAAGGTTAAATATGCGTTATTATGTTTTTAACTCTGGCTCGAAAGGCAATTGTACACTTTTAATCGCCGACAATCATTATCTTTTAATTGACATGGGTATTGCCAAAAAAAAACTTATTGAAAAATTGGCTGAAACTGGGGTCCCATTTGAAAAAATCGAATATGTGTTATTTACCCATAAACATATCGATCACTTGTCGGGATTAAGATATTTTGATAAAGAAAAAGTATATGCTAACTCCGCAACATGTGAAGTTTTAAAAAATCATGAATTAATTCCATATAACACGTATAAAATTAATGATTTTAGAATTACGGTTATTCCGACTTCTCATGATGTTGAAGGGTCTATTGGTTTCATTATTGAATATGGGGAAGAAAAACTAGTGTACATTACCGATACCGGTTATTTATATCAAAAAGTATTACCGCTTATAAAGAATGCGGACTATTACATTTTTGAATCGAATCACAATGTGAAAATGCTTTTGAAAACTGACCGTCCGCAACGATTAAAACAGCGAATACTCGGTGATTATGGCCATTTATCAAACGAGGATTCAGCACTTTATTTAACTAGAGCTTTAGGAGAAAAAACCAAAGAGATTGTTTTGGCACATTTATCGGAAGAAGCTAATTCTCCGGATGTGGCGTTAGAAACTTTTACCCGAATTGCTAAAGAGTCAGGAATATCATTTGATAACATTTCGATTCGCTGTGCCTCACAACACGATACAGTTTCCGGAGGAAGTTTTGTTGAGGTATCCTTAAAATGATTAAAATAAAAGTACTTGCTGTAGGAAAGATTAAAGAAAGATTCCATTTAGAGGCAATTAATGAACTTTTAAAAAGATTATCACGTTTTGCAGAAGTAAAAATCGAAGAAGTTGAAGAATATAAAATTTCTTCGCATTTGACTCAAAGCGAAATCATCAAAGCGAATGATGAAGAAGCGGAATTTTTATTAAAAAGAGTCAAGGATAGCGATTATGTGATAGCCTTAGATCTATGGGGTCATCAAGTAAGTTCAGAAGAATTTGCCAAAAACATGCAGCAACTTATCGATAGCGGTCAACGTCAAATTGTTTTTATAATCGGTGGTTCATATGGACTAGGAGATAAAATTAGAAAAAGAGCGGCGCAATTGTTGTCCCTTTCCAAAATGACATTTACCCATCAGATGACAAGAGTTATCATTTTAGAGCAAATCTACCGATCCTTCAAAATTAATAACAATGAAGGATATCATAAATAGAAAGGAGCACTTATGGAAACCTTTAAAATTCGTATTCAAGATTATTTAAAGAAATTCCTTTTTGGGATGATAAGATTTTTCAGCCGTGCTTTAAAGAATCGCTATGTAAGATTTGCAGGTTTATTATATCTTGTCGGTTTATTGCTATTTGGAATTACCTTATTTCGAAACAATATGACAATTCCGATGTCCGGTGATTTTGTTCTTCAAGAAATTCCGTTTTATTTTAATGGTTATGATGATATTTGGGCGGCCTTAAAAACCGGACATTTTCCACTTTGGGATGAATCCGCATTTTTAGGCGCCAACAACATCGGAGCGAATACCTTCTATTATTTGTTAAATCCGTTTTTCTTGCCAATTCTTTTGTTCCCGAGAAATTTAATTCCACAAGCTCAAGCTTTTATGATGATTACAAAGATGGTTCTAGCGGGTTTAGCGATGATGAAACTGCTTGAATTATTTGAACTAAAATCCGGAACAATCAAAATTGTCGCTTTGGCGTATGCTTTCAACGGATGGAATTTACATTATTTATGGTTCAACCACTTCCTAGAAGTGAACGTTTTAATGCCGGTTTTGCTGTATGGCATTGAACGGGTGCTGCGTGATAAAAATCCGTTTTATTTGGTTTTTGGAGTTTTCTTAATCGGTATTACAAACTATTTCTTCTTAGTAAGTTTTTGCTTTTTAGGAGTTTTATATGCTGGATTTAGATATTTCCAATTTATCAAAAAATATAGTTTTAAAGAAGGACTTGAAGTATTTATAAAAGGTTTTTGCGGTTTTGCTTTTGGTTTAATGTTAGCTTCGTTTGTGATTATCCCAGCGTTTTCGTCGGTATTGTCTTCAAGCAGAGTAACAAACGCAACTTATTTACCGCGATTAGTCGAAAGCATTGACATGATTAAAGCGGCATTAAAAGGCGAAGGTGATTTTAACGAAGCCTTACATGGTTTTTCAGATGTGTTGTTCGTGTGGGATGATGAAGGAAAAAGATTAAAGTATCTTCTATATCCGCTTACAACGTTCTTCTTTGGCCCAGCGGCTAATTATGACGGATTGTTGTTTAAGAATAATTATTATGATAATACTCTTTCATCATTGTATTTATACGCACCTTTGGTTCTCTTCTTTTTCCCGTCGGTATTTGATTTGGTAAAGAGAAAAAAATTTGGGCAGATTTTTGGAGTATTATTTATAATTCTTTTGCTTTTTACTCCGTTTGCATATTATTGCTTTAGCGGCTTTACCGGTGTTGCGTATGGAAGATGGCATATTTTTGTTGTGGCAGTTACAGCGATTTTTCTTGCAATAAACATCGATAGGCGTAAACAGATAAACAAGATTTTTTTCGATATCGGTTTTGTATTGACGATTATTATTCAAATATGGCTTATAAATTACACTCAAACATTAATTGGTGTTCCTAATTCGGGAACTGTTGCTGCGACTGATAAACGTATTTATTTAGCATATTTTGAAATTGGAATGGTGGTTGTCAGTTATTACTTTATTAGACGCGATTTACGACGAACAAAATTTTACGAAAATATTTTATATTTAGTAATTTTAGAGGCTGTAGTGGTTGGAAATACTGTCGTAAATATACAAGGCACGTCAAGCTATCAAAATTTATATGGTGGAATCGCTAACGTCGATGAAGAGACACGGTTGGTAAGCGAAATTCAAGATGAAGATGATAGTTATTATCGAATATTTACTACTTCGGCTTCTAGAAACGCTAACAACTTAGCGATGATATTAGGATCGCGTGGTTTAGGTACATTTCACTCTGTCTATAATTATGAATTGCAGGAATTTATCGATTGGTCACGGATTGCATATCAAGGTTCATGGTCGATGGGAATTCACGAAAAACGTGCTAATTTAGATGAGTTTTTAAATGTAAAATATTATATCCTTTCTCGAGGAGATACCAATGTTCCATATGGCTTTTCTTTATACAAAGAGACAGATAATCATCGTGTTTACCGCAACGACAATTATATGGAACTAGGTTTTGCTTTCGACAATCTTATCGATAAAGTTAATTTAAACCGAGGGTACGATTACACAAACGTTAACGAATTATTCTATTTGAGTGGCGCTATTGTTTCTGAAGAAGATGCAACGGAAATCCTAAAGCAATATCCGTCTTTTGTCTATAATCAACATATGAATTATCCGCGAACTTTAAATGCAGCGCAAGAGACTGTCCAAGTTCAAAAGGCAATTTGGACAGGCAGTACTCATGGTGGACGAGATGATGAATATGAAGCTCCGGTTTCTTTTACTACCGAAGCGACAAGAGCTTTAACGTGGAATTCAAGGATCGATATAAGATTTAATCAAATGAATGTTTGTTCGGAAGCAAAAGAACGCGGAGGATGTTTTGTAAGCGTAAGAGCAAGAATGGGTGAAAATCTTAATATTCTTTTATATGGTGAAGATGAAGAAGGTAATGAAGTGCTTTTGACTTCTGATCGACATATGACACACGGGTATGGCAATAAAGAAAGCGATCGCAAATATCAAAGAGGTTTTTACGTCAATGATGAGGTAGTGCATATTAGAATTATGGTTCTTGAAACTATGAGTGACAAACAGACTTTGGTATTTCCTGAAGTGCAATATGAATATTATGATGACTATAAAGCGCGTATTGATAAATTAAAACCTTATGCTTTAAAAGATGTAAAGTTCGGACAAGATTGGTTCTCATTTATGACCGATTATAGTGATTTGCGTTTTGTGGTTTTAACCATACCATATGATGCAGGGTGGTCGTTAAATAAAAAAGACGCAAAAGGAAACACAGAAGAAGTGAAAATTTATAAAGCACAAGGTGGATTTATTGGATTTGTCGCTGATGAAGGTGAATTTACTTACGAACTTTCATATCAAACGCCGGGACTTGTAACCGGATTAAAAGTAGTATTAATCGGAATGGTGCTGACGGTTGCGATGTATATCGTCGATAAAATTATTTTTGACGATAAGGGCAAATTAAAAAAAGCGATGAAACTTAATTAGAGTTTCATCGCCAATTGATAGACGTGATTTTTATTGAGGCTTAGTTTTTGGGATACCAAACGAACAGCCTCTTTTTTCGTTATGCCTTGATTTAAATATTCTTTTAGTTCGTCAATAATCTTGTCATCATTATAACTTTCTTCACATGAATTACCGGCAACGACTAAAACCATTTCTCCTTTTAAGGTGTTAGGATCTAAATTAAGGACTTCATCTAAAGTTCCCCTTATGTATTCTTCATGAATTTTGGTTAATTCTCTAGCGAGGGAGAAATTACGTGGGCCAAATACCGAATGTAAATCATCTAAAGTTTCTTTTATGCGATGAGGTGATTCATAAAAAATCAAAGTATCTTTTATATTTTTTAGCGCTTCTAGTTCTTTAAGACGTCTACTATGTCTTGCATCTAAAAAACCATAAAAATAGAAATGTTGAGTAGGTAAATTAGAAGCAATTAAAGCCGGAATAAAAGCTGAAGATCCGTTAATTACCGAAACCGCGAACCCATTTTCAATGGCTTTTTGTGTGATGGTTTTGCCTGGATCAGAAATCAAAGGATAACCGGCATCGGAACATATCGCAATTGAATGACCATTTTTAAGTTCTTCTAAAAGTTTAAGCGAAATGGTACTTTCGTTATGCTCATGATAGGAAATGAGTTTATTTTTAATATTAGAATAATTGAGCAAGTTTAAAGTGTTGCGGGTATCTTCTGAAGCGATTAAAGAAACAGAAGATAATACTTCAATAGCGCGCGGTGAGAATTCTTTTAAATTCCCGATAGGAGTGGCAACTAAATATAAGATCGGTCCTGAATCGAAGCTTTTAATGCGTTGCATATTTATTTGTTATCTTCTTTATTATTGTTATTGATAATTTTGTCTTTTATTTCATCGACAGGAACCGTGAGAATGTTTTCACTATTTTCAAGTCGCGCCATTTTGGTAATGATGTTTATTGAAGTCAATTTATAAACAGCACTATCGTAGTTGACTCGAACTCCGATACGTGGCAAACTCTTTTTTTCTTCACTATAAACCGCATCTTCATATTTTAAGCAACAGATAAGTTTACCGCAATGACCGGAAAGTTTTGGAATATTCAAAGCCAACATCTGATTTTTAGCCATAGTAATTGAAATACCATCAAATTCATTTAAGAAAGAAGAGCAGCAAAGTTTTAATCCGCAAATTCCGATTCCGCCAATCATCTTGGCTCGATCGCGAGTCCCGATTTGACGTAATTCAATTCGACAGCGTAATTTGTTGGCAAGGATTTTTAATAAATCACGAAAATCAACTCGATCATCAGCGAGATAAGAAAGAGTTACTTTAGATCCGTCCAAGGTGTAAAAACCCGAAATAATATTCATGTTAAGACCTAATTCATCAGAAGTTTTTTGAGTGATTTCTTTAGCTTTTTCGCTTAAAAGTAAATTGTTATTATAAGCGATTAAATCACCTTCATCGGCGCGTTTTAAAACGTGAGGGAAGGCATCCTCTAAAATTGTTTCTTCCTTTTCTTTAGGTAACACAGTTACATAACCTAGTTCTAACCCGTGTTGTGTATTGCAAACTACGGCTTCGTTTAATTTTAAATCATCTAACGTTGTTAAAAAGAAATATGATTTACCGGTGGAGTTGATCGATACTCCAACAAGATATAATTTTTCCTCATTCATATATTTTCACTCCTTTGCGGATCGCTAAGACGATATGATCAATCAGTAAAGAGGGATTGACGTTCAACTCAATTTTAGAACGACTGATTGATATCTCAAGGTAAAGATTTTTTAAATCCTTAAATTGTGCTGATAGATTTTCAATTAATTGTTTTGACGATTCCATGACAATCGGTAAATTTAAGGATATGTTCATCATATCTTTTACAAACAATAAAATCAAGTCGACAAATAAGCGGAGGTTTTCTTTTCCTTTTATAACAGGGATAATTTTAGTTTCGGCAAAAAAGTGTGCTGTAAGCGAAGATTTATCGAAAGCTTCGAAAAATTCATAAACCAAATCTTTAATCGTTATGTAATTTGTCGTTTCATAACATTCCATTAAGGATTCAATATCGTTATGAAATGAACTTAATATTTCAGCGTCATCGCGAGAAAGTCCGTGATTTTCCGCTTCTTGTATCAAATCTTTTTTGTCGATTGTTCGAACTTTTAATATTTGACATCTAGAAATGATTGTGGGCAACAATCTTTCTTCGTTAGTCGTGGTTAAAAAAGCGATAACGTCAGGATTAGGTTCTTCTAAAAATTTTAAAATAGCATTGAGAGATTCCTTATTGGCATTTTCAATTTGATTAATAATATAAATTAAATAATGTTTTTTTTCAGTCGCGGTTTTTTGAAAATTGCTTTTCAAAGAGGTTATATCGCTGATTTTAATATTTCCTTTACTGCCGTCTATAATCACAAAATCAGCGTAATTTCCTTCGTCAAAGCGTCGACAAGCTTCACAATCATTACACGCTAAAGGAGTAGGATTATCGCAAATTAAACTTTTAGCCAAGTATTTTGCAATCGTTAAAAGAGAACCACCTTCTCCACATAAAAGATACGCATGCGCTAAAGAAGATTCTTTAATCGCGTGAGTGAAAGTGTGGTAAATTATGGGTTGATGTTCTTTGAGATAATCCGAATAATTCATGCTACTTATCTTTAAGCCTTTCTTTAATGACGTTATAGGTAACTTCAACCACATTTTCAAGAGGCATTGAAGCATCGATAATTACGTAACGAGAAGGATATTTTTTAGCGAGTGTCAAATAGCCATCGCGAACTCGATGATGAAAAGGCAAACTTTCAAGATCCAAGCGATTTACTTCTCGTCCTTTGTTACTGGCGATTCTTTTTAAGCCAAGTTCGGGGTCGATATCAAAAAGGAGTGTCAAATCCGGAAAATTTCCGCCGGTAGCAAATTTGTTGATTGCTAAAATTTCTTCGACATCGTTGCCGCGAGCGTATCCTTGATAAGCTAAAGAAGAATCTAAATATCGATCGCAAAAAACAAGTTTACCTTCTTTTAATGCTGGATAAATTTTTTCGACAAGATGTTGTCTTCGTGAAGCGGCATATAACATCGCTTCAGTAATAGAATCCATCGCGGTGTTTTCTTTACGCAAAATTACATCGCGAATTTGTTCGGAAATTGGAGTTCCTCCGGGTTCTCTTGTCATTACTATTTTATAGCCTTCAGTTTCAAGCTTAGCTACGACCAATTTGGCTACTGTGCTTTTTCCACTTCCTTCAGGACCTTCTAAAGTGATAAATAACGACATGTTTATAACTCCTTTTTTATAAAATTGCGCCCTTCGATCGATTTGGCTAAGGTCAATTCATCGGCATATTCTAATTGACCGCCCATGGGAAGCCCATAAGCCAATCGAGATACTGATATTGGATACGAACTTAACAATTTAGCGATATAAAGCGCGGTTGTTTCTCCGTCTAAAGTTAAATCTGTAGCTAATATAACTTCCTTTAAATTACCTTCTCTTACTCTGTTAAACAACCCTTCGATGTTGATGTCCTTTGTTCCGATTCCTTTAGTGGGCGATAAATTACCGCCTAAAACATGATAAAGTCCGTGATAACTATTTATTTTTTCAATCGCTAAAAGATCTTTAAATGAAGTGACCACGATAAGGGTGTCTTGATCGCGAGACATATCAGAACAAATCGGGCAATTTTTATTTTCTCGAAAAGAACCGCAAATAGGACAAATGTCGATATTGTCACGAGCATTTTTTAGAGCAGTTACCATTTGATCGATTTTTTCGGGCTTCATTTGCAATATTTGATAAGCCATTCTTTCGGCAGATTTGCGACCAATTCCAGGTAATTTTTTCAGTGATTCGATTAAAGCGGAAACGCTTTGAAATTCTTCCATTAAAAACCGAATCCTTTCATGCCACCGGTCATTTTTGCGTTGATTTTTTCGAATTCTTTTTCGACAAGTTCAATCGCTTCATTGATTGCAATCTTCAACATTTCTTCAAGCATTTCTTTTTCTGAAGGATCAATCGCCGCTTCGTCAATTTTGATAGATTCGATTTTTTTGGTCCCTTTAATCACAATTTCAATGGCACCGCCCGCTGAAGTGATTGTGAATGATTTTTTTTCAAGTTCTTCAGTGAGTTTGTTCATTTCTTTTTGCATTTTTTGGGCTTGTTGCATCAAAGCATTAATATTCATAAATAGTTCTCCTTAAATTTCTTTCTCTTTTATTTTGATTTCCCGAGAAATTGGAAGTTTGTTGGCTTGAGATAAATTGGTGAATTTTTGAACGTAGTTAAGAAAATCCGTCTTGCTTAAAGAGACAATAGCTTTAAAATCGAGTTCAGGGACGATAAGCTTCATTAACTTGGTTAAACCTTCTTGATTTTTTATCAGATTGATTTTAAGTGAATTAACTTTAAAATCATTTTCAACAATGAGGTAACCTTTGCTATAAATTCGCGGTGCCGAGAGACGTAAAAGCGAAGCGTAAGGACCCAATTTTTTATTTGAAAGATAATTTGAAATCGAATTCCAGTTATTGATACATAAGGCTTTTTGTTCTTTAGAAGCTTGAATCATAATATTAATAATTTCTTCTTCGTCAAGAACATAGCATTTACCATGTTCTTCAAGCGGGGAAACTTCGATTAAATCATTTTCCGGGAGCGGTTTATTAATGCTTTCTTTTTTTATAGGTTCTTCTTTTTGAATCTTTGGAGTTTCTATAATAGGTTTTTCAATTTGTTTATTAGTTGAAGAATTATCGTTGAGTGAAGCTAATTTTAAAAGAGAGATTTCCAATAACGATTTAACATTTGCCACGATTTTAAATTGTGCCGAAGTTTCTAGTAAAATATCAATCATTTTTACTGTCGTCTCTTTTGAAAAATTAAGTTCCTTTAGTTCCGTTTCTTTTGCTTTTCGTAATAGCGAAGGTTCTTTAGTGGCTAAATAGATTAATTGTTCTTTAAGTATTTCAATTAGGTCATTGTTCAATCTTTTAAAATCAATACCGCGTTTTTCCAATTCTTGAAGTTCGTTTGTGATAGCTAAGATATTCTGATCGCTAACATACTTCAGAAGTTTGATTTTTTCTTTATTGGAAAGAAGGCCGTATATTTCTTCAATGTCAGAAACTTTTAAATTGCCGTTTGAATATGATGAAGCTTGGTCCAACATCGAAAGGGCGTCTCGAACACCGCCATCCGCTAAAGAAATGATGAGATTTAAAGCATCGGGTTCATAATTAATATTTTCCTTTTCGCAAACAACCATTAATCTTTTTAAAAGATCCGCGTCGCTGACTTTGGAAAAATCGTAACGCTGGCAACGAGATAAAATGGTTGGCATTAACTTATAAGGTTCGGTAGTCGCCAAAATAAAAACGACATTAACCGGCGGTTCTTCTAAAGTTTTCAAAAGGGCGTTAAAAGCTTCTTGAGTCATCATGTGAACTTCATCGATAATGTAAACTTTATATTTTCCTCTAATTGGCGCATACTTTACTTTAGTGATTAAATCCCGGACTTCGTCGATTCCGCGATTGCTCGCAGCGTCAATTTCAATAACATCGGGGTGAGAACCTTCATTTATCGAAGTGCAGTTTAAGCAATTGTTACATTGATGGCCTTGTCCTTCTTCACAATTCAAGGCTTTGGCAAATAATCTGGCCATTGTAGTTTTGCCGGTACCACGCGGTCCTGCAAAAAGATAAGCGTGTGCAATTTTATTTTCTTTAAGCGCATTTTGCAACGTTTTAATAATGGTACTTTGTCCTGCGACATCGGCAAATGTCAAGGGACGATAAGTACGATATAAAGCTTTATATGCCATTTTAATCACCTAAAAATAATTATACACTTTTCAAGTGTATAGTGAAAGTCAAAGAACGTAAACTTATTGATTGATAACTGAAAGATAGATCAAAGATTCTTCACTTGTACCTCCGGCATGTGTCGCTTTAAAAATGATCGGATAATCAAAAAGTTTTAAAGGATATGCAAACGATTTTGAATTTTTGGCGATAGCAATATAATCTCCCGTCTTTTGAAAATTACCTCGAAAAATTTCGGAGAAATAAAGTAAAAAAAGAAACTATAATAATAAAAACAAT
>CANQWG010000014.1 GCA_947627505.1 uncultured Bacilli bacterium
GTTTTTTTACTACATTTTTTATTCTTTCAATTTTCTTTCTTTATTTGTTGCACTTGCTTTTATAATTAACCATTTTTAATAAAAAGTCTTTTACTATAAATTGCTAGGATATATTCTGTTTTTAAACACGACGATGTTTTGTAATTTATCGATGATTAAAAGCAATAATTGTGCCGCAACTAAATGGCTTTTGAAAAATATTTATAAACAGCTCCATAAATAACTTGTGCCAATTCATTTTGATATGATTCTTGCAAAAGTTTTTGCCGTTCAGAATAATTGGATATAAAGCCGCATTCAATCAAAATACCATTGCACTTAGTATTACGAAATAAATAATAATCTTCACTATGTGGTTTTTTATTAACTTTAGCTAGTTCATTTAAGTCTTGTTGTACAATTTCAGCTAACGCTTTTGATTCCGTATCACCATAACGATAATAGACCATAGGTCCGTGAACTGTCTCGTCATTTAAAGCGTTCAAATGAATTGAAATAAAAAGATCCGCATTCGCATCGGCTATTGCTTGAACTCTTTTTTTTAAATCTTCCCTTTTACGATTTTTGGCATATTGTGATGCTAAATCATAATCGCCACTTCTAGTGATGTAAGTTACAAAGTTATTTAAAGCACATATTTCAAAAAGTTTTGAAGCAATTTTTAAATTAATCTCATCTTCAACCACATCATTTCTAGAAGCTCCATCATCTTTTCCACCATGTCCAGGATCAATAAACACAATTTTCTCTATAGTTGCTGCCACTTCTTGATTTCTAGCAAAATCATTACCGATTAATATCAAAGATGCAGTAATGGAAACCAATAAAACAATCCGAATCCATAATTTTTTCATTATTTCACCAATAAAAGATATGGTTAATAACTATAAAAGAATAACATAAAACGAAACTATTAATGCAACTAGGTTAATGTTTTAAAAATTGTAAGCCTTTGTTTTCTAACACTATGTTGAATGAGCAAATAAAAAACCCTATGCAACTCCAAGTTGACAAATTTCTAGCTACCAATTGGTGGTGAGCAACCTCAAAATACGCTATGATTTTATTAGTGATAGTAGATTTGCACGCAAAAATAATCATGGAGGAAAGAAAAATGATTTTAGCAGAAAAAACAAATTTAAGGAAAAAGAATGGTTTATCACAAGAGGAGCTTGCAGAGAAAATGCAAGTCTCACGCCAAGCGGTTTCCAAATGGGAGAATGCACAAACCATACCGGATTTAGAAAAAATTTTGACTTTAAGTCAACTCTTTGGCGTCACGACTGATTATCTTCTTAAAGACGAGATTGAAAACGAAGAATTTACTGACGAAGCAGACCATGTACCCGTAAAACGTGTTTCTCTTTCCCTTGCAAACGAATTCTTAAAATGTAGAAAACAGGCATCCATAAATATTGCCGTGGCTACTTTTTTATGCATATTTTCCATAATTCCATTGCTCCTTTTAAGTGCCATGACGGAAGTTCCAGAATACTCTATTTCAGAAAATTTTGCTGCTGGAGTAGGAATTGTAATATTACTAATTCTTGTTGCTGTCGCTGTGGCGATTTTCGTCTATTGTGGGTTTAAAAACACTCCTTTCGAGTTTATGAATAAAGAACCGTTCGAAACGGAATATGGTGTAGATGATATTTTAAAAGAGCAACAAAAAGCCTATCGACCTATTTATGTAAAAATCAATATCATCGCCACCTGTCTTTGCATTCTTTCTCCAATTCCGCTTTTTGTAGGATTAGTCACGGAAGAAGAGTTTTACATGGTGGTCATGTTGACTATCACAATATTTTTAGCGGGCATCGGTGCGACACTTTTCACTCTTGCCGGCGTGCGCTATGCTAGTATGCAAAAACTATTAAAGGAAAAAAATTATGCTAAGCAAGATCAAAGAAAGATCCGTATTAAGAAAACCATCTCCATGGTTTATTGGTTAACCGTCACCGCTATTTATCTTGCGTGGAGCTTTTTAACAAGTAATTGGGAAATAACTTGGGTCGTTTGGCCAATCGCCGGAATCTTATTTGCCGCCTCTATGTGTCTATGCAATATACTCATGGATTGATAAAAAAAAACAAGAAAAACAAAAATTTGTGTATAAAAAAGTGTCGGTCTCGAACTCCCTAGAAGAGTGTATATCAAACCAACACAATATTATTACGCACAATTTGAAGCAAAAGTAAATATAATAGTTTGTAGTTAAGTCTTTAAAATGCGACTTTTTGTTTTAAATCATTTTGAAAACACTATTTTATAAATTTGATTGCTATAAATCTTAAAACTAATAAACATACTTTTTTTTACTTCGATGATAAAATACAATAAAAAAGCCCGGAGAAAAAGAATTTCCAAGCTTTTTTGAATTTTGTAATTTGCGATTAACGCTTGCTGAACTGCGGTGCACGACGTGCAGCTTTAAGACCGTATTTCTTACGTTCTTTAGCACGAGAATCTCTCGTAAGCATTCCTGCTACTTTGAGAGGTTTGCGCATTTCCGGCGTAACATTTAACAACGCTCTAGCAATACCTAAACGAATTGCACCGGCTTGTCCTGTGAATCCTCCGCCATATACGGTAGCTTTTACATCGAACTTATCTTCGGAAGAAGTTAAAACTAATGGTTGTTTCAAATCCATAACTAAGGTTGGATATGGCATATATTCGTTAACATCTCTACCGTTGACAACGATTGTACCTTTACCAGGAGTCAAATAAACTCTGGCAATTGAAGATTTTCTACGCCCAGTACCATAATAGACGACATCCTGAGCTTTTTTCTTAGCTGGCATTTATCTTTCCTCCTAATACTTTAAATTGAGCACTTCAGGATTTTGAGCTTGTTGCTTGTGCTCACTACCTTCGTAGACAAATAATTTTTTATAAATTTGTCTTCCTAATCGACCTTTAGGTAACATTCCCCAAACGGCTCTTTCTACCATCTCAACCGGATATTCTCTTTTCATCACTCCGGCAGATCTTTTTCTGATTCCTCTTGCATAACCAGAAGCATTATAATAGTACTTTTTGGCTTCCTGATCACCAGAGAAAGCGACTTTAGCGGCATTGACGATGATGATATAATCACCACAATCGACATTTGGAGTATAAATCGCTTTATTTTTGCCTGTTAAATAAACCGCGACTTCTGAGGCTAAACGACCTAATGGTTTGTCGGCTGCATCAACCACATACCATTTGCGTTCAATGTCTTTGGCTTTTGCAATAGTTGTTTGACGTTGCATGAATAATTCCTCCTAATAATTGTTTGTCTTACCGGGACTACAATTGGCGAATTAGTGCCACATACAATAATAATTCAAAAGGCAATTTTTCGTCAATTAAATTTTACAAATATCTAAAAAACCTTTGTAATTGTCATATATTAATAAATGCAAACTAGTGAATCAATTATTGAAAAGCCGATAATTTGATTGCTTTTATTTTCTTGACAAAACTAAAAATTTCAAATATAAAAAAATTTTATATAAGTTAAAAAAGTTTTTATTAAATAATTATCTTTATACATTGCCTTGTTTAAATAAACATAACAAAATAAAATGTTTGATATGCAAGTTTAAGGCATATCAAAAATTATCAATCAAGTCATATGCAAATCCTTTTGTCTTTCAAATAAGCAGTATTATTTATTTAGATATCGTGTTATAGTAATTAAAAAAGAGAGGGTCTTTATGATTGCGTTATTTGGTGAAATGATTTTAGATATCGTCGAAGAGCAAGAAACGCTATATTATGCTGGAGGTGCTCCGTATAATGTCGCAAAAAGATATTCACACTTAGGCAAAAAGTGTTATTTTTGCTCTACAATCGGCAATGACAAAGAAGGATTGATTTTAAAAAGCGATTTAATTAATCACCCTAACATTACCGCTTTCATTTCCCAACAAGAAGAATACAAAAGCGGTGTTTCCAAAGTCTCAATCGATCAAAATGGAGAACGTCATTTTCACTTTGAAGAAAATCGCGCTTATGAATTATTAAACGATGAAAACGTCGACATGCTAATTTCAGAATGTGATCTTTTTCACTTTGCCTCTTTACCATTAACGTCTAAGCAAGGCGAAGAAAAAACGGAAAAATTGATGAGTTTTTTAAACAAGCAGAATAAGATAGTCAGTTTTGATGTAAACCTTCGTCCTTCATTATTTGCTTCCAGTGCAAAATTGAAAGAAACATACCTTAAAATTCTTCCCCTTTGCGATATTCTTAAAATGAGTGAAGATGAAGCAAAAATATTAAATATCTCTTCAAGTAATTTAAAGAAAGACTGTTTATTATTTATTACTAAAGGCCAAGAAGGTGCTGAGGTTTATTATCATGATTTACATTTTTCGTTACCCGCTATAAAGTGCTCTTGCTTAAATACTCTTGGTGCCGGCGACGCTTTTATGGCCGGAGTTCTTTATATGTATCAAGAATGCAAAAATTCACTTCCTAACTCTCTAGAGCAAATCTTAACCTTCGCCATCGCCAACGGTTCTTACGCGGTGTCTCATCCACTCAACGATTATCCTTCTAAAGAGAAACTGATAAATTTTATATTTTCAAATAAAAATAGCATTTAAAAAAACCTCAATTTGCATTGAGGTTTTTTAGTATTAATCAGCTAATTTTTTAAATCTCTTCCAACGCATTGCCGCATATTGTTGTGATTTAGTCAACAATTCTTCAGCGTGTTCCGGATTAACTTTCGGAAGTTGTGAATAACGTGTCTCACACATCACGAAATCTCTAAATTTAGAGAAATCCGGTTCTGGGCAATCTAACTGCATCGGATTTTTACCTTGAGCTTCCAAACGTGGATCATAACGGAAAATCGGGAAGTATCCACATTCAACGGCTTTCTTTTCGGTTAATTGCGAGTTAGCTAAACCACCCTTAATACCATGAGCTTGACATGGCGAATAGCAGATGATAAGCGATGGTCCATCATAACTTTCAGCTTCTTGCAAAGCTTTAATCGCTTGCATTTTATTAGCACCCATTGCGATTTGAGCAACATAGACATGACCATAAGAAATCGCCATCATCGCCAAATTCTTTTTCGCGGTCTTTTTACCGGAAGCCGTAAATTTAGCGATGGAACCGGTTTGTGAAGATTTGGAAGATTGACCACCGGTATTTGAATAAACTTCGGTATCCAAGACTAAGATGTTGACGTCTTCTTCATTGGCAACAACGTGATCTAATCCGCCATAGCCAATATCGTAAGCCCATCCGTCACCACCAACAATCCATACTGATTTATCGATCAAATCTCTTTCAAACTCCAAGACCTTCTTGATTTCTTCATTTTTAGAAGCCTTGATTAAACTTACTAAACGATCGACGATCGTTCTTACAAATTTACGATCTTTGATTTTTTCGATATATTGATTGATTAAATCTTTAAGTTCATCTTCGACATTATCTTTATTTTCTTCTAAGATTTTAACGATTTGTGCCAACTTATAGTTGGTTGCAACTCTCATACCGTAACCATATTCAGCGTTATCTTCAAATAGCGAGTTAGCCCAAGCGATACCTTCGCCATTTTTATCGGTGCAGAACGGTGTTAAAGGAGTAGAACCATTATAAATTGAAGAACATCCAGTCGCATTGGCCACTAGCATATCTTTACCGAAAAGTTGTGAGACCAAACGATAATATGGTGTTTCGCCACATCCAGCACATGCTCCGGATACTTCGACATATGGCATCAAGAAACTTGCGCCTTTAACGGTCGTTGTCGGGAATAATCCTTCCTTATACGGAACTTCTTTATAAAGATAATCAGCAGCGGGTTCTTGATCAAATTGTGTCTTTGATTCAACCATCTGTAAAGCTTTTTGCCCTTGTTTTCCTGGACATTCAACGACGCAAAGTCCACATCCGACACAGTTGCGCGGTGTCACTTGAATGCGATATTTTAATCCTTTGACGTTCGGTCCGCCAAGCGCATCTAAGACATCCTTGTTACCTGGAATCTTACTCACTTCTTCATCAGTGAGCATAAAGGCCCTTATGGTTGCATGAGGACAAACGAAGGCGCATTGTCCGCATTGAATACAATTTTCTTTAATCCACATCGGAACTTTGTCGGCAATGGAACGTTTTTCCTTAAAGGTCACATTATTGCGCATCGTGCCATCCAATAATTCATATTCGGTGAATTTAGATACTGGTAAATTGTATCCGTCTAAAGATCCGATAACGTTGACATATGAATCAAAGTATTCATCGTCACTAGCGGTTTGGGTTTGATTCAAAGGCAATGAAGACCATTCCGGTTTCACTTCGACTTCGATTAAGCCATCGGCGCCGGCATCGATTGCATCCCAGTTCATCTTTACGATTTCATCGCCCTTTTTAGCATAGCTCTTCTTGGCAAATTTTTTCATCCAATCTTGAGCTTCGGCATAAGGCATAATGTTTTGATTCAAGTAGAAGAAACTAGCTTGTAAAATAGTGTTGGTTCTTCGACCTAATCCGATTTTTGCAGCGATTGCATTTGCGTCGATAATATAAAATTTAGCTTTTTTATCAGCAAGTTGTTTCTTAACACGATTTGGAAGTTTAGCTTCTAATTCATCAGGAAGAATATCGGTGTTAAGTAAGAATGTTCCGCCCATCTTCAAGCACTTGAGCATGTCAAACTTGTAAATATAACTATCGAGCGAGCATGATAGGAAATCAGCGTGTTCAATATAATAAGTCGAATGAATCGGTTTTTTTCCGAAACGCAAGTGTGAACGAGTGACACCACCCGCTTTACGGGAGTCGTAAGCGAAATACGCTTGCGCATATTGTCCGGTAGCATCACCGATAATCTTAATCGAAGATTTATTGGCCGAAACGGTACCATCAGATCCTAATCCATAGAATAAGCAAGAAGTGTAATCACCTTCAACATGGAAAGAATCATCGACCGGAATCGATAAGTGAGTGACATCATCGACGATTCCAACCGTAAATGAATTCCAATTTTTATCGCTATCTAAGAAATCGTAAACTGCTTTAATGTGTTTCGGTTGCGTATCTTTGCTTGAAAGACCATAACGACCGCCTAAAACGACATCGACATTGCGACCTTCTTGCCGCAAAGCAGCGACAACATCCAAATAAAGCGGTTCGCCGGTCGCCCCGATTTCCTTGGTGCGATCCAAAACAGCAATCTTTTTAACGCTGGCTGGCAAAGCCTTAACAAAATAGGCACTAGCGAAAGGACGATAAAGATGAACTTTTACTAAACCTACTTTTTCGCCTTTAGCATTTAAAGCATCGACCACTTCGCGAGTGGTTTCAGTGACTGATCCCATCGCCACAATCACGCGAGTGGCATTCTTATCACCATAATAAACAAATGGCGCATATTCACGGCCGGTTAATTCACTGACCTTTTTAAAATACTCATCCGCGATTTCCACAACTTTAGCAAAGTGTTGGTTTTGAGCTTCGCGGCCTTGGAAATAGATATCGTCATTTTCAGCCCCACCGCGAGTTACGGCATGAGTATGAGGATTTAAAGCTCTTTTTCTGAAATTTTCTAATTTTTCTTGATCGATTAATTTGTTCCATTCGGAATTATCGACGAATTCCACGTTTTGAATTTCATGTGAAGTTCTAAAACCATCGAAGAAGTGCACTACAGGAGCCTCAGATTTAATGGCAATCAAGTGTGCTAAAGGCGCTAAATCCGCACATTCTTGAACCGAATGAGAACAAAGCATAGTCACACCCGTCTGTCTCACTGCATAAATATCTTGATGATCACCAAAGATTGAAAGCGAACGTGTCGCCAAACTTCTAGCCGAAACATGCAAAACAGCCGGCAACATTTCACCAACCCATTTATAGATATTCGGAATCATCAACAATAGGCCTTGTGAAGCGGTGTAAGTTGTCGCCAAAGCTCCGGCTTGCAAAGCACCATGTACAGTTCCTGATGCACCTGCTTCAGATTGCATTTCCACAACTTTAACTTCAGTTCCAAAGCAGTTTTTCTTTCCTTCTGAAGCGTATTGTTCGACTAATTCAGCCATCGTTGAAGATGGGGTAATCGGATAAATGCTTGCCACTTCAGTGAAATTGTAGGAAGCTAACGCAGTCGCCGTGTTTCCATCAACTGAAAGGAAAGATTTTTTGGTATTTTCTTCCATTCTTATTTCCTCCTAATAAAAACCATTAATTAGTATATACCATAAATGACGAGATTTCTATATCAAGATTGATATAGAATTTAAAATTTTAAAGCTTTAAGATAGTTTTGCACTTTCTCTTTCAAATCATTTCGGTCAAGAGCAAAATCAATCGTGGCTTTTACAAAGCCGAATTTATCGCCGACATCGTATCTTTCACCTTCAAAACGGCAAGCGTAGATCTTTTCGCTTTCCAAGAGGCGCTTTAAAGCATCTGTCAATTGAATTTCGTTACCCTTGCCGGGTTTTTGGGTTTTCAATAATTCAAATATTTTCGGAGTTAAAACATAGCGACCCAAAACAGCTTCACAAGAAGGCGCTTCTTCAACTTTTGGTTTTTCAACCATATTGGAAATTTCAAACAAATCGCTTACTTTTTCTTTAGGAGTCACAATGCCATATTTAGAAACATCATTTTGATCGACTTTTTGAACTCCAAGAATCGAAGAATTCGTTTTTTCGTATGCTTTAATTAACTGTTTTAAAGATGGTTCTCCATGACGATTAATCACTAAATCATCGCCTAACAACACGGCAAAAGGTTCGTCTCTTACAAAGGATTCACCACACATAATCGCATGGCCTAAACCTTTGGGTTCTTTTTGGCTGACAAAATAAACATTAGCCATTTCAGCAATATCGCGAAGCATTTTCACTTCTTCATTTTTACCGCTTTCTTTTAAACGTGTTTCTAGTTCATAACTGACATCGAAGTGTTTCTCAATCGAAGTTTTATTGCTATTAGTAACAATCAAAATTTCTTCAATACCTGACTGACGCGCCTCTTCAACAATATATTGAATTGTCGGAATATCAATTATCGGAAGCATTTCTTTAGGAAGTGCTTTAGTTGCAGGTAAAAAACGAGTACCGAGACCTGCCGCGGGTATAATCGCTTTTCTTACTTTATAATTCATATTTCCACCTCGTTTATATCATAATACATCAAGAAAGACTTTTCCATCCTATAATTTTGAAAAGCCTTGCTAAACGAGTTTATTTTATTGTAAAATTTTAATGTTAGGAGGTGGTCAAAGTGATTAAAATTGAAGGCAAAGTCAATAATCCTCTCGGTCTTACCTCGCGACTGTCCGCAGATTTAGTCGCTGAGGCCAATCGATACAAATGTGCTTCGACGCTAGTAATCAACGACGAACGAGCCGATCTTAAATCGATTATGAATGTTATGGCACTCATCATCGTGAGTGGTACATCCTTCACAATTGAATTAGAGGGCGAAGATGAAAGTATCGCCGCTACCAAATTTGAAAGTTTATTAACATCGTTGAAATTAAAATAATATAGAATGTTTAAGTTCGCATTATTCATACCATTAAATGGGTGAAATTATGCGGACTTTTTTAAATATCAATCTTGAGAATATGAAGAATAACTTTCTTTATTTACGCAAGAAATCCGGAAAAGACATCATCGCTGTAGTGAAAAGCAATGCTTATGGTCACGGACTTATAGAATGTTCTAAATTATTTTCTTCTTTGGGCGCAACAATGTTAGCGGTCACCACATTCGAAGAAGCCATTTCAATCAGAAAAAATTTAATTCAAACTCCAATACTCCTATTTGAACCGGCAACCGAATTAAATATTCTTTATAGTTATCGAATAACTCTTTCAATTTCATCAATAGAATATTTAGAAGAACTTTCAAAAAGCCGCATTCCTTTTTCAATTCATCTCGCTTTAGAAACCGGCTTCAATCGTTTAGGCATTGTCGAAAAAGAGATCGATAAAGCAATTTCAATCATTAAAAATAGTCATTTAAATCTCAAAGGCATTTATACTCATTTTGCCGATGAAAACAAGTTTGATGAACAATATCAAACTTTTAAACGCATGCTTCAAAAATTTAAAGACTACCATTCTTTAATTATCCACACTTCATCATCATACTTTATCGAAAAATTGATTCCCGAAACGAACGCATGTCGAATCGGATTATATCTTTATGGTATCAGTTCTCAATATTCGGATTTAAAACCTTGTCTAGAATGTTTTGCGCCAATATATCGAATAAAGCCCGTTAGCGAAAAAGAAACGGTAGGATATGATCAACTTGGTGTATGCCAAAGTCACGGAAACGTCATCACGATACCTTTAGGATATAGCGATGGGTGGAATTCCAAACGAAAGACCATCGCTTATCAAGAAGATTACTTACCGCAAATCGGCAAAACTTGCATGGATCACATGATGTTTTTTTCGCGTGAAGTTCTCGACCCTACAAAACCACTTGAAATCATCGGACCACACATTAAAGTGATCGATTTAGCCAAGTTATACAACATTTCCCCACACGAAATCTTAGCGACTTTAAGTCCCCGATTAAAAAGAAATTATTATAGAGTTTAAATTGATATTTAAAAAAATTCAGTGTGAGAAAATTTGACTACTTAAAATAAGTTTGTTTCCAATGTATTTAAACTAAAAATAGCGAGAAAAACTTTCTCGCTATTTTCTTAAATGGCTAAACATACTTTGATATTGACTTTACGCCAATGAGAATCTAAATCTTAATAAATTATTATTGTAGTTTGTATAAACCACTTTCATAATATATGTCTCGCCTTCATTGAGGCATAAATCTTCGCCTTCACTGGTTTTTGTAATTGAATCCTTATTCGTCCATTGATCAAATAGTGTCACTGCATCGCCATCCACTTTATAAAGTTCAATATTGACTGATCTTAAGAATTCCATTTTGTTAACATTGCCACCGCTAACAGTGAATTTAAAATATTCATAGACGTTAGTGTATCCCATAACATCAGTTGTAACATAATTTTCACTTACAAAATTACTGAATTCTATTTCATGTGGTTCCTCCATTGTAGAAGTACTCGTTATCTCTGTAATCTTAAATTGTATTGAATATGTACAATGCACAAAACTGCTAGAACTTTCACCCATAAATTTAAAACTATAGTAGTTATCAGCTTTTAAAGATAAATAAATTCCTGCTGTACCACTACTTGTTGAAATATATGGATAGCCGGAAGAATTGGTGCCAGAATAACCTATTTCACTAACTCTAGACGAATTTTCACTTTCGTTTCCTATGTAAGCATATATCGGATTACTGTAGCTTAACCCGGTGACTTCTAATTCTACAACCATATCGTGAGAAGGCACTAAAGAATAATATACTGCCGAGAATGTAGAAGTATAAGAAGCGCTGTAACTTGTTCTAATATTTTCATGAATACCGGCATTCCAATCGACATCAGTCAACTGATCAAGCTGAATTTCAATACCATTATTTTTGCTAGCTCCTTTAGGAGTTTGATCTAAGACAATCGTGCATTCACCGCTTGATGGTCTTCCGGCGACTGCACCAAATGTAATAGTATATGTTTCGCCTTTTTGTAATCCACTTAAATCAAAATATTTATTGTTAGTTGAAGCAGAAACCGAAGCATTTGATAAGATTACAGTCTCATCAGAAGCAACCATTGATACTTGCGGTGAGAAAACACACTCGATGGTCATTCTTATATCCTTTTCATCAATATTATGGGTATAAGTAAAATACCTTTTATAATTTGAGGAACCGACTCTTGCATCAACTTGTTGCTGATATTGAATCGTCTGTATTTCGTCTTCACTATCGCCATCGATAGTTCGTAGCGCAACGTTCATTTCTCCATAAGAATAAGTGCTTTCCGTAGCGGCCTTAAAGATGTAAGTTTTGCCTTGTTCCAATTGATATCCGATTGAAAATCTGTTGCCGTAGGCACTATCGTCATCTTTAGTTAAATAAGTAGTCTCATCTAACGTCCCATCGGCTTCTAATTCATATAAATATGCAATATTGTCTGAGTAACTATCGGTTTTAATGTCCGTAAAATAATATACGTCAGTAACTTGCGGTGTATATTTAAAATAGAATGCTTTAAATCCATCGGCGCTTGTGGTACGACTATAAACTTGTCCTAATACAAGCGGTGTTGCCGATTGATAATCGTGTCCATCATCACTGGAATATTCAGAATATTTTGCATAATATGTGACATTTCCGGTGACAACGATCTCTTTGGTTTGAAGTTTGGTATCTTCTTCAAAGGTATTAGAACTATACCACCCTTCAAAATGATGTTGTTCATCAAAGGTAGGAATGTTTGAAAAAATTTGAATTTTTTTGTTTTCCCATTCGCTAATAACATACGGTTCGCTAGAGGTATATGTAGTATCATCGATAGTCAAAGAGCCTCCATTAGGATCAAAAGTAATATCGTATTTTAAAGAATCAGTGCACACAAGATAATTATCGCGGAAAACGTAATTCATATTGCCCACTTGAACATTTTGCCATTGTGCTTTAGATCCTTCATATTTAAATTCTTGAAGATTAAGTGACGCGACAAATGTCCCTTCCGGAATAGAGGCAACTTCTGTCCCAATGATAAGACTTTCTAATTCTTCAACCGATTTTAAAATATCGATATTCGCTGATTCCAAGGCGATTGATTCATATCGCACACGTTTTAATCCGCTCATGTTGGCTACCGCGCTTAATGAGTTAGTTCCATAACCATCCAAGGCGATTGTCTTAAGATTTTTCGGAAATGTAAAATCTTCGATTTTATCGCAATTTCTAAAGGCGTATTTTTCAAAAGAAACAATCGTATCCGGTAAACTAACACTAGAAAGAGTGTTTGCAGCACTATAAAAGCCACTGCTTGCTACCGTATCAACAACGCCATAATCACTGGCAACGTACCTCTCTCCGCTTTTAAAGTTACCAGCATAAGGCATTACTATCGCTTCTTGTATTGAATCGGTTGCTGCCGCAACGCTATAGTGACCTTCAGACGTCAGGGTGTAAGTTAAATTGGGATCTTCTCCCTGTTCCATTAAAATAACACCCATTACATTTGCGTTGATTGACTTATAAAATTCCCCTACTCTTACTGTTACTTTTAAGGTATCCAACCAATGATCTTCCGGAATATTATTCATGGTGTATGTAATAAAATAATGATAACTATTACCATAATCGCTAGGATTGTAGACAGTATCACCATCGTTCAATGAAGAATAAGCTTTAGTTAAATGATATACTTCCTTTTCTTTAGAAATCGTGTTTGAAATACCTTGATACATCGTTCTAGTAAATGAAGCGTTGACATCCAAAGTCGAAATAGCCGCAAAAAAGCGAATTGATCGTTTTCCTTCATTTTCTTCTGAAACTTGAACTCCTACATAAGGATCGATATTTTTGGTATCTTTAGAAGTAACAACTTTTGAGCCATCCGCTAACTGAAGCGCATTTCCAAATCCAAAGGAAGAATCACTGTTTTCGTTATCGAAATTTTCTTCATTAGAAGAGATATTAATGTAACTACCCCATGTAATGGCACTGATTACTAATCCAAGGCTGAGAGCAATTATTAAATCTTTCTTTTTCATTTTTTATCCCTCCTTGTGCTTAAAAGTTTTCTGAAGCACTATTATCATTCCAGTCGCCCGGATTATCTGCTTCTTCCAATGATTTCAATTGTGAAAAGTCAAAATCAATAACCGTCGAGTTCAAATTGCTGAATTCAATAGTTACTTTCCCGCTTTCATCACTACTCATTTCATAATCAAATTCAATTGTTTTTAAATGATTATCTGTATCTAATTTAACAGAAAGGCTTTTAGCGTATTTCGCATATTCAATCGCTTTGTCGTCTTTAGCAAGTAACTTAGCCACAGCAGAAACAAGGCTCTCATTTTCAAGCATTAAATCATACGCTTCAAAAACTCCCTCTCCCTTGCTTTCCAATAATTCCAAAGCAAAATCTTCGCCATACACAGGTACAAAATCGCGATATTCATTATTTACAAGCTCACCACGAACAAGTTCTTCATTGACATAGGTGTATTTATATAATTTGTCTTCGACGCTTGCAACGCCAAAAGACACAGCATCATCGTAATTGACGTCTGCAAAAAAAGCATCATCGCCATATTTATACTCATAATTTAAATCTTGGTCAACGCCATCTTTTTTAATTAAATAAGAAGCCGTAAAAGATTGTTCTTTCAATTCTTCAAAAGCTACTTTCAAAGTGTCATGAGCCGCCTCTTTAACACACGGCACCGGTTTTTCGGGAAGAACAACTTCATTACCTTTTAAAGCGACATCATATTGATATTGATTAGTCGCGGTTATGACTGCAATACTTGCGACTTCATCGTCTTGAACGATTAATTTTAATGATTCGATCTCCTCTTCAAATGGTGCTACAAAAATCGAAGCACTCGCTACTTTATCATCATTTAAAACAAAAACATCGTCAACGAACGAGAAATCAGAAACCACCAAATTATCAAACGGATTTTGACATTGACTCCAACTTGAAAAATCGCTAGATGGCATCTCCTGAATTTGATTATTTATCGTTAAAAAATAAGAAACAGGCTGACCATCTTTGTTAAAATAAGCTTTTTCAGTTTCTTGACCATCATCGATAATTTTAATACCGACAACATTCTCTCCAAAATTAATGGCAATCTGCTTTTTTTCTTGCGAATAAGCAAATCCCAATTGTCCTTGTAATGACGCAAGAGCTTGATCGCTTAAAGTGATCTGTTCTGTGACACTAGAAGTTGAATCATTTTCTACACTTTCAGAATCACTAATAGACAAACTGCTGCTACTTACTTCTTGAGAAACATCTGAACTTTGAGACGTGCTAGACGACTGCCCCAAAGAAATTTCACTGTTAGAAGTGGTCTCTTCTTTGCCGCCACATGCGCTTAATACCAAAATAGCAAGTATCGGCACAATACTTCTTTTCCTCATAATTCCTCCTTTTTAAATTTTTTTATTATTTTAATTTTTAATAATTCGCTTGTCAACTATAACTTATATTACTCTAATGTTTTCAGTGCATTATTTGTAATTTGTCTTGATAAGAAGATAATTTTATATCTTTTTTTATGTATACTTAATATTTAGCATTAGCAGATTTTGTGACCCACTGACCAGGAAAGTTCCCGTGTCACTCATGCAAAAAAGAGAGTCGCCTTCACGACTCTCTCTTTTTCAAAACAGCGATCATATCGCCGATTTAACCAATGGTGAACCATACAGGACTCGAACCTGTGGCCCGCTGATTAAGAGTCAGCTGCTCTACCAACTGAGCTAATGGTCCATTTGCCATAATATAGTACCTTAATTATGACTTTAATTCAAGATTTATTTTAAAATTGCTATCGTTCATTCTTTGATGATAGATTTAATATTTCTAATTAACATTTTGCAACCGACATCATGATGATAATCGTTAGGTATGATAATATCGGCATATCGTTTAGATGGATTTACAAAAAGATGATGCATAGGTTTTACCGTTTTCAGATATTGATTAATCACATTATCTAGGGTTCTGCCTCTTTCGTTAATATCACGTTGTAAGCGACGAATAAAACGAAGGTCGTCATCACAATCAACAAAAACTTTTATATCTGAAATATTCCTAATTTTTTCATCTTCAAGAGCTAAAATTCCTTCTAAAATAATGACTTTTTTAGGCTCAATATGCTCTGTTTCTTTTTTACGGGTGTAAGTCACAAAATCATACAATGGTTTATCAATCGCTTCACCATTTAATAGTTTTTTTAAATCGCTAAGTAATAAGTCGTTTTCCAATGACGAAGGATGATCATAATTAGTAAGTCGCCGCTGTTCAAGTGAAATATCATCCTGACAACGATAATAGTCATCATGTTTAATAATTATCAAATCTTCATTTCCTAAAGCTTTAAAAATTTGTTCTACAACGGTCGTTTTACCTGAAGCGGAACCACCGGCAATAGTAATCAATACTGGCTTCATCTTTGATAACTCCTCTTAAAAAATAAATTAAGTTGGTTTAAAATGAATCAAAATTTATTCATCTAAAACACACTTTTTTATTTTATCTTAAATCATGCCATAAAAAAAGAAGATGATGCAAACTGATAAAACATCTTTGATTAACAAAAAGAGCACATTTTCATGTGCTCCAAATTTATTGTTTGTTTGCCAAATTATATTTTATTTTTGCTAAAACTGCAGGGACAGAACTCATTATTTCTTCTGCATCTTTTAATTTGGGTCTCAACTTAATAGGCTTAACTTTTCCAGCACTACCAACTGTTGAAATAGGATTATAATAATTGCGTTGTTGGGCATTAATCTTAATGTAAAAGCCATTTCTTAAACTTAATAAACCAATTATCAAAGAAATTACAGCTAATGCAATACAGATCCACATTAATGGTTGCACTAATGGAAATTTAGAAAAAGCTTCGAGATTTTCAGCTTGTTTTGCCAAATTCGGAAGCTCAAAGAGAAAGTAGCCAACAAGACCATAAACTGCAGTTAAAATAAAACATAAGACATTCACTGGTGTAACGTTAGTTTTTACAATGCCGACCTCATCTACTTTATATTCATGTCTTTTAATAATACGCTTGCTAGTAACCATACTAATAAAGCGTTTGTTAGTAATGGTAATATTACCTATGCCACCACCAAAGCTTTTAGCATAATTACGTTCGTAAATAATTTCTTCGCCTTTAGCTAGTACAAGACTCATAATTATTTTGCGAGTGCGTTACGTTCCATAACTAAAGTAGAGAGATTGAGAACGACGTCTTTTGCCGCATTTACGTCAACTTTAACTTTAGCTTTCTTACCAGCGAAAAATCTACCAATAAGTGGGATTCTTTGGAGAAGACTTGGTTTATTAGTAATGGCACTTAAACCAACGACTGAAACATCATCAAATACATCAGTGGCAAATGAAACTTCCAAACTACCTCTCTTAAAGAAGAAGAAATGTCTCTTAAATGCATAATTTACGCTGACATTTTGAATGTTGCAAAGGTAATAATCTTCACGAGAACTATCCGTTTTACCTTCATAAAGTGAGATTACTCTTTTGTTTGTAACAACTAAAGTAAACTTTCCTCTAACGCGGAACCATCTTTTGTAAACACCATAGTCCCAACTTTTGACAACTTTTTCATCTTGAAATAATTTAACGTCCATATTTTTTTCCTTTCTTTAAAATCGTATTAAATTACGTTTTTAATTTTTATAAAGCGAGCTTATTGTCAATGTATAATCAATGTTATTTTCATTAATGAGCGAGAAAATCAGGTTTTTTTAGCTTTTTTCTTAAAAAGAATTAATATTTAATTAACTTAGTTTACTGTTGCAGGCAACCAAACTTCCGTTGTTCCAATTTGGCTAAATTCCATTGTTACTGTAGTTATACCCATTGAAGCGGAAGGTCCACTGACTTCACTTAAATCAATCTCTACATTAAATCTAGTAAGCCTTGATTGATTTAAATATAATTTGATGTCTAATTTGACTGTTCCTTGACTATCGGCTTCATTAATTTCAAATGAATTGGTGTAAGTGTATTGATTTTCACTAACAGTTTCAAGAACATCCATTGTTGTGATTAATTCTTTTAACATGTTTTGCATTTGAGAAAATATATCGAAGGCTTGATCTCGTGCCTCAATAAACTCAGCTTCTTCTGCAAAATAACGATAATAACCAGCAGGCTGTTTTTGATAATGATAATAAACATCATTTGATTGATACCAATAATCATCATTTGTCATCGATCCATAACTGACTGTATTTTGAAATCCTTCAAAACTTTGGAATTTAGTAGTGACGCTAGATACAATTCCTCCATTTGACTTTTTCGTTTTTTGACTTAATGTTGCATTTTGTAAATTAAGATTATAGATAGCTAAAAGAATCGGTTCTGTCGGAACTACTTCAGGGATAGTGACTTCCGTTGTTCCAAATTCACCAATATGCGCAACAACTTTTGAAAAAGTATCATCTTCGACAAAACCATTTAAGTTATGGACATTATTACCTTCAAAATCAACTGAAACTAAGGTGTCACCATCTAATGTTATTGAATAATTTAATTCACCATATTCAGTATACGCAGTTGTTTTATAAACACCTTCATCAAGCGTAAATTGATTAAGATCTAAGTCCCTAAGAGAAAGTAAAAAATCAAGTCCTTGATTTAGATAAGAAGTTGCAGCATTAGAAAATTCTTTATTATCAATAGAACTTTTTTCCCATTTGTTGTTTCCGTTTACACCTTTAAGATAACGATTATATGCTTCGTTTTCTTTAGCAAAGACACAACTAGCGGTGGTTTCTTCTGGGAAAGTAATGGTATCTGAAGCAAAATGTTCTTCATCTTGAAAATATCTAGTAATTTCATTTACTTTGGCATCATTTTTAAATAATTCAAGAGAATAAGTTAAATTGTTGATGTTTTCAATATTTTTAAGTGCTTTTGCAATCGGTTCATCGTTAGGATTTATGCATTGATTTGAATCAGGTAAATTTACTTCTGAGGTTCCAAAATCGTTGAATGTAAATTCAGTGACTAAAGAGCCAGCACCAACAATGGTAAAGGTTGTTTTAAAACCTATTTCAAGTAATCTTTCATTGTTATCGGTTTTGATAGTAAATGGCACCAATCGAATATCATCGGCATCAAATTGCATCTCATCTTCGATGACATAGGTATAAATATTACCATCTTTTGTAAAGCCATCGATTAATTCATAATCAAGTTTAAATTGAGTTATAAGACCATTTAAACCTTCAAATAAGCCAGGAACAAGATTTTCATAATAAAATGCATAGGTATCGGCATCTATCGTTTCAAGATAGAACGTCCCTTCTTCAAGTTCTCTTTCCCAATAATGGTTAAAAATATCCGCGTCATCAACTGCTTTATGCTCAAAATATTCGCCGCCATTCCCATAAAAAAGATCACTTGAAGCGATAATATTTTGACTTACCCTACTTTCACCTTCATTCCCTTGAGCGTCATATTGAGTTTCTTTGGTGGTTTGGGTGAAATTAACCTCAGTAAGCGGGGTCATTAAAGCTTCCCATTGTTGTTGAGTTACACCTTTATTACCAGTTTCTGTTCCTATTGAAGTTTGAGAATCTGATTGAGATGAAGCCTCAGACGTTTCACCAGTTCCACTATTAGAGACACTTACTGATGAAATTGAAGAATCGCTCGCTGATAAAACTGAATTTGAATCTGTATTTTCAAGCAAATTTGATGAAGATTCAAAGGCAGATCCTTTATCTTGACTATCCATTGAGTTCAAGTTTGAGCCATCGCTGCATGATGCTAAGCAACTTATTAACATCATCGCCATTAAGAGTTTTGCTTTTTTCATGTTTCCTCCTTAAATATTTATTGCTCACTTAATATGAAAATAAGCTCAATGTTAATTTTATTCCTTGAAGCGTTAAAAAAGCGTTTATATAGTTCGCTTTTTTTTAACATTAATAAAATTTTTATGATGATATACGAGAAAATGTTTAACAAATAAAATAGTTGATAAGTTTTTTATTGTCATTCTTTATTTTTCATCAAAAAAAGCAGCCGTTGAATCGATTGCCTTTGATTCAAAACATGCTGCTTAATAAATTATAATTTTTAAATAATATTTCGTTAAGGTTACTTTATTTTTATCAAACTTATACTACCTGTACTCTTTAGCCCAAGCCGTATCTTTGAATTCTAAATTTTGCTCACCCGTAATCGCCTTACCTCCCATATAATATGGCGAACTAACACCTAATCCTTCAACTTCTAAACTGCCACTACCTTTGGATGTTACATGAACCGTTCCCATTGTAAAGTTGCAATATACCTTAGCATTCACATCGTAAAAGCGGCCTAAAGCTCCGGCATTTGGATGCCATTGGTTATTGGCATTTGATTGTTCATTGCCACGACTCTCTAATGCAGTAGAAACAACGACAACTTCTGGTCTAATGGTTCTTAATAAATTACTGCTATTACCCTTATAAGAAGCATGGTGAGACGCTTTCATCAAATCAACATTTTTCAATTGTCCGGAAGAAACCATATTATTTTCTCCTCCAGAATCAAGATCACCGCTGAAATAATACGAGTGATTTTTAAACGTCATAATAAAGGTTACCGAAGCTTCATTGTCATCACCATCTCCGATATCTTTACCCGGCTCAATATATTGATACGTATTGAGGATAGTAATATAGAAATCATCCGCAATCCAAATAACACCATTATTATTTTTCAAAGCATCAGTTACCGCATAATAAGAAGTCGCTTTTTCTTTCATCATGTCTCTTACTACTGAAGAAGTATAGTAACTAGCTCGATCATAGCCATAGTCAAGGGCATAACCGATTTGATTGATGTTGCTTAAAACGCTTGCCATTCCTCCAATATGGTCTCCATGTGCATGAGTGGCTACCACCATTTCTAACGTAGAATCTAAAGCGTGTTCTTTAACAAATTGCGAAACATAATACCCATCACTATTTTGTCCGGCATCGATCAGCATATCAAATTCACCGGCTTGGATATAAATTGCATCTCCATATTGTTCGTGCATTTCTATAAAATAGATGTTTACTTCATCCAAAGGGGCTTTTCCATTATATAAAGGATTTTGTTTTGAGCCTAATTCTCCACTTCTCACTTCTTTTTTATAAGCAATCAAATCATAGCTTTTAGATGCAAATTCTTCATCATCTAATCTAAGTGAAATATTTAAAGTTATATTAGTATCTTGCTGTGGAGCGACAAAAATACCTTCGCTTGATAAAATATCGGGACGTGAAGAAGAATAAACGTATGTTAATCTTCCTGTTTTAGGAGCACGACTTATAAATTTGACACTATTGCCAATGTAATGCATCTTGGAATAAATGCCATCGATGTAAGCTAAAGAATATTCTCTTAATTCTTGATCTAGTTTTTCTTTATCTGGCTTATCGTCTTCAATAAAAGGAAAATCTTTCAGTTTTCCTTCGCCGATGTTCATTTGAAAGGTATAAGTTTTTGTAGCCTTGGTAATTGAAGGGAAGCATTTTTTCAAAATACCGCTACAATCAACATCAAGTGAAATCAAACTACCATCATCATCAAAATAAAATTGATAAGAAACTTCGTCACCTTCCGATAAAAAAGTATTATAATCTATCAAATATCCAAGATCATAATATAGATGTTGCACCAACATTTTATTGTTAATGATACCGATAGTTCCATAATCGATTTCGCGACTTATCGCATCATTAAAAATACCTTCAAGGCCCGTAAAAACCATCGTGTTATCGATATCATTGATTAAATCATTGTGCGCTTTGTACCTTGAAATACGGCATAGTTTTGACCATTTACATACATTTCAACATAATTGCAATTTGGCTTTGTAAAATACGCTTTAAGATTTTGTATTTCAGCATACGCTTGAAAAATAGTTCCATTTTGATAATAACCTTTTTTCTGATTGACGATTGGTGTTTCGTTTTCGCCGTTATCGTCAACAATAAGAGTTTCATTAATAGTTAAATTTAAAGCACTATTAACATCTTTTAAAGACTCTTTCGCTGTAGCGGTAAGTTTATTGTCGACGATAGAATTAGATGAATTGTTGCTTCCATTTGAATCGACGATAGAGTTATCGCTTGCATTTGAGTTAGAACTATTTTGATTATTTATTGTGCAACTACTAAGTAATGTACTTGTAAAAAGCAATAATAATGCGATATTTTTTTTCATGCTATCTTCCTTTTTCTTTTTTTTATAAAAGAGGTAGGTGGAATCCTACCTCTTTTTAAAACTTTTTAATCTAATTAAGCTTCAAAGACGTAAATGATATTACCTCTCCAATAGTCACCGCTTTTGGAATTCATATAAAAAGCAACAGTGATTTGAGTTCCGATATATTGATCTAACCAAGCATTTTCAGGACATCCAATGTCTCCCGCACTACTATAGATATTAATATAACTAGTAGAGCCATCTGCAGTGCTAGCGAAACAATACTGAGTAAAAGTAGTTACCTTCTTAACTACATATCCTTCTAATTTATAGATTTCACCTGCGCTGACACTACTTGAAGTCTCCACATCAGCAATCGTCATATCTTTAATTAAATTAGCATCTACCGGTGCTGGAATATCTTGATTTGAATCAAGTTTAGTTAAATCAGTACCATCTGATAATTGTAAACCACCGCTATAAGTTGCAAGTTTCGCGGTAAATTTAACTTTATCACCACGTTCAACTTGAGTTGCCAACTTATATCCATAAACATAAATCGTATCTGTTTCATCGGTCAAATAGAATCCGTTAGGAGAAGATTCACCACTACTATTTTTACCACCGACAAAAGCAGAAACTACACCTTCAACATTATATAAAGTACCTATTTCGCCTTCTTTAACTTCAGCGATTGTATTTGTTTCAGTTGGTTTAATAGGAGCCTCTTCAAGAACATCAAAGACATAAATGATGTTACCTCTCCAGTTTCCGGTACCGCTGCTGGCTCTTGAGTTCATATAATAAGCAACTGAAAGTTTTGCACCTACATATTCATCTAACCAAGCATTTTCTGGACATCCAAATCCACTTGCAGAACTATAAATGTTAATATATTTAGAACCATCTGCATTATTGGCAAAACGATAATTCGTATACGCGCCATCACTTCCGGTACCTTCATATTTAGTCAACCAACCTTCTAACTTATAAACTTCGCCAATAGTAATGTCGTCTGGAGTATCTAAAACGTCAGCGACCGTTTTTCCTTCGATTACATAATTGCTTGGATCTGGTACTTCAGCTTCTTGACGAACTACTTCTTCTAATTTAGTAACTCCACTAGCAAATATTAATTGTTTACCACCGCTATATTCACCAAGCGAAGCAGTTAATACGATTTCGTTTCCGATTTCTACAGTATTTGCAATAGAATAAGCGTACACATAAATTGTTCCGGTCTCATCGCTAAGATAAAAACCATTTGCGGAATAAGCGTCGCTAAACTCACCACCTACAAAAGCGGAAACCACACCTTTGACAGTATATGCTGTTCCGATTTCTCCTTCTTTAACTTCAGCAATTGAAGTTAAATCATATTTGTCATCATCAAAAGCTTCTTTTTTAAGAACTGTGACATGAAAAGTACGATCATTTGAAACCGTGCCTTTAGAAGCGGTCGCGGTTAAAGTAACCGTCACATCTTCTTCATCAGCTTCAGGTCTAGTGACAGTAGCAAGTTGACCATCGATTGAAATCACATCGTTGTTGCTTGATTGCCAAGCAATTCTAACACCACCTGGCGCGCTAACAGTTAATTCGAAGCTATCTGTAACCGTTTCATCTACACTTAAAAGATTCAAAGCTGCATTGACCAATTCTTCCGATTGATCAGTAACACTTGAATTTTGTTCACTTCCACTATTTGTAGAAGTGTTAGCAGAAGTTTCAGCTGAATTACTAGCAGAAGTTTCAACTGAATTACTAGGACTACTGGAAGAAGGATTATTCTCACCATTACAAGAAGCGAGAACTCCAGTAGCTGTCATTGACATTAAGATTGAAAAAATTAATGTTTTCTTTTTCATACAATTCTCCTTTTTTTATTTTACAATGACGAAATCTGTACCGAATTTTCCGTCATTATCAACAGGTCTATTACCAACAATAATTTGATATGATGGTAAATTATCGGGATCTTGAACATCTTCCATAAAGAAAGTGCTCATAATTCCCTTGACAATAAATTTTGCGCCACTATCGACAAGATCTTTTTGAATCTCCTCTTTAGTATAGCTCGGGTTTAAAGTACCGTTAATTCGTACTTCCATTTCGTTGTATTCACTATTTAAATCGGTAACAACTTGATTGGAGGTAAGTGAGAAAGATTTATCTTTGCTCAAATTACCAGTTTTTTGTCCCGTAAGTTCCATAGTTACTAACTTACCCATATATTGATCGAGATAGGCTCTAGTTAAATTCGTATTTTCTAAAGCAATCGGTTCAGGAAGAGCAATCATTTTTGTAGGATCGGTAACCTTAACAAAGGTATCTCGCTTCCAAACAACGTCAGATAATTGCTTTTGCCCACCATAAGTAGCAAGTCGTCCTCGAATTGAAATTGTATCACCAACCGAGAACATATTATTGATAGATTTTCCTTCAATGCCCATGTAGACATACAAAGGATAACCCTCCGCATCTTGAAAATAGAAGTTATTTCCAATAAATGCTGTGATAACACCGGTTAAACTGAGAAACTTTGCTTTGGATTCCCATTCATCGAAATTATCGTAAGCTTCTTTAATGGTCGCTTCTTGAGGAGTATCGCTATAATCGTAATCAGGATCTATTTCAGCGCCTATTTTTCTAGCACCTAAACGTTGCATTCTGACACTAGCTTCAAAAAGAACTTCTGATAACGATAACGTTCCGTAATTTGATTTATATCTTTCATAAAGAAGTGGTTCTGTCGCTTGATCAGCATTATAAACAAACTGTTCGCTTTGTAAATTAGCGGTGTAAGTGGAATAGCATTCTTCAATGACATCCAATTGTAATGAACGATATTGTGAATAATCAGAAGGATCTCCATCTTTCGGGCAATACCAAATCATGCCTAACCATCTAGTTCCATTACTATCAAGACGAACTCCAGATTTATAAGTATCGTTAACTGTCGGATATAAAGTTTTATCGCTAACGTCGATACTAGTCGCATCGACTATTATTCCTTCGGCATTGTAAAGTTTATCTTTGACATATGCTGAAGCTTTTTTACCCCACGGAGCAATTGAAGAAGTCGATTCTGGGGTATCAATTGCCAAAAAACGAACTGTTAAATAAGAATACTCATTTCCTAGCGGATTTGTATAACCATCTTTTTCTCCGTCGAGATGGAACACCGCAGTATCTCCGTCGGTAACTGATTTAAGTTTTAATTTGGCAATACGATTAGCCATGAATTTGTTGTTACCGAGAGATAAATTCATATCTGCAAAAGAAATCCGATTGCTATAATAATGATCAATTTCAGTTGGGATATGATCTAATGTTTCTACAAACGTTGATGACTCTTGAGATTCGCTAGTTTGAGGATTATTAGCGCTATTACAAGCTGTGATAAAGCCAAGAGAAGTTGCAACGGTTACAATAAATAATCCGATTTTCTTCATATTTAATTCTCCGATTCCACTGCAATTCTTTGAGTTTGCAATTCACGATAGCAAGCTTCAATTGCATCATCTATCGTATGGTCGTTACAGTAGATGGTTCTTATCATTGAATCAACTTTATCACGAACAATTGAAGATCCTTTAAATGCCGGATCTGTATAGAAATAGTCAAGTTGCGAATATGCCGCATTGATTGCTTTAGCAGCATTACCATCGAATAAATCTTCTTCATTGGACAAGAATGTTTTGAAAACTTCGCTATCACGAGCTGTTTTACGCACCGGAAGATAACCGGTATTCATTGAGAAATTCGTAGTATTTTCGGTGTTGGTTAAATATCTAATTAATAACCAAGCCGCCAAACGAGTAATGTTATTTGAATTTTTCGAAAGAATCGCTGCATTAGTTCCTTGTTGAATAACCGCTTTAACAGCATTATTGTCATAGCTACGTTGTGGAATAGCCGTACATTTTAATTGATATTTTTGAGAATCGTTATTATTAACACCAGCAGTAGAACCGATGGAAATAAACGCTTCGTTCAAAAGCATCAAAGCAGATCCATAACCTTGGTTAACCTTATCTGGTATATTCCATAAACCTTGATTTGCTTTTTCTAAAAATGTTCCTTGCGCCGATCTTACGGTTGCGTTATCGAAAACAACTGTTCCGGAACCATCAGCATTTCTTCTAGTATAAACGTCTTTGCTACCATCTGACCATTGACGCGCTGTAGTAATAAAGAAGTTAGCGCCAGAATCAATGTAAACCGGATATGATTTCTTGCTTTTATCGGCTTTAGCCGTTTGACTGATATTATTGTATTTCCAAGTAATACCTTCCGGTGACTCGAATTTTTCTTTAAGAGTCTTAGCAACTTCAAAGAGTTGATCCCATGTCGGTTGTGACCATTTTCCATCCGCATCGAGATAACCTTTTTCACTAAGAATAGGATCGACTGCCGAAGCGTTATAATACATTATCTCCGTAGATTTGTTGAAAGGAACGGCGATAATGTGCTCTTTAGCAACATCATCATTTTCTGCTTTCATCGTCATTTTGCATTCAGCCCAGTAACTATCGACAAAATCGCTGGTATTTGCAATTCCGATTTCTTCATCTTCGGCATTAACATACTCATCTAACGGAAGTAAAATGCCGCTTTCAATGTAATCTGCAAAATGGTCAGGGTATCCAAGTAACATCGTTGGAATAGCATTGGATTTAGTTCCCAAATTAACTTGACCTCTTAAACCATCATAGCCGCCACCGGTTGAAGTAGCCTTTATATCAATATAAATCTCCTTTTTTTCCATTTCTTTTTCGAAACTATCAATTAAAGGATTTAGAGCTTCTTCGATGTTGTGACCGAAAGAATGCCAGAATGATACAACGATTGGTTTGTCAGGTGAGCTGTTCTTTTTTAAATCATCTAACGATAAAATTGAAAGCTTCTCGCCGGCATTTTCAACGTTATCCGAATTACAAGATGTCATCGTAAACATAAGTGCTAACGCTGCGGTACCAGCTAAGACAGATATACCGATTTTTTTCATATTTTGTTTTCTCCTATCTCCACTTTATTTAATGCAAAGTGGTTAACATTTCTAGCCTTTAATGCCAGATCTAGCCACACCGCGCATGATGTATTTCTTAAAACATACAAATGCAATAAGAAGCGGCAAACTCACAACAGTAGTCGCGGCCATCATAATGTGGCTGGTTTCTCCTCCAGTATCACTTTGGAACAACGATAATAAGCCATCTGTCACTAATTTCATTTCGCTATTCTGAGATACAGTTCTCGGCCAAATATAAGCGTTCCAACTACCGATCATTTCAAGAATGACCACTGTGATAATCGCCGGTCGGGCGATTGGAATCATTACTTTCCATAAATATTTAAAGTCGGAATTTCCATCGACTTTGGCCGCATAATAAAGTTCATCGGGAATCTGCATAAAGTTTTGACGTAAAAAGAAAATGTAGAATACCGAAGTTCCAAAAGGAACAATAAGCGCTTGATAAGTGTTAAGCCAATTGAGATCCGCAACCGTAGTAAAGTTTGTCATGATCATCATTTCGCCAGGCACCATCATCGTCGCTAGTAAGAGCGAAAATATAACATTTTTGCCTTTAAAATCCAATCTTGAAAAGGCAAAAGCTGCTAAAACCGTAGTAACTACCACAAGAATTGTCGTAAACACACCAACCAAGAGGGTATTTCCAATATAACGAATTAAGATACTATTACGCCCGTTGAAAACATCCAAATAGTTATCAATGGTCGGATTTTGTGGTATGAAAGTCGCCGGAACGCGAATCACTTCATCGAGTGTCTTAAATGAAGTAGCTAACATCCAATAGAAAGGAACTAAGGTAAATAAAGCAGCAACAGATAATGCAAAATAAACTAAACAGAGTTTAACGATTCTAATAACTTCGTAACGCTTAGCTTGTTTTTCGCTTGCAAAATATAACTCTTCTTTTTCCATAATTTTACCTCCTTAATAATGAACCTTTCGTTTATTAGCCCACATTTGAAATAAGGTAATAATCATAATAAAGACAAAGAGAATCAATGCTGCCGCAGATGCAACGGATAATAATTCCGCATTTCCGCCGGAAGTTACACTATTGAAATATTTGTAAATATAACCGACGGCAGTAATAAATGTTTCATCAAGGCCATTTCCCATATCTTCACCAAATAACGCAACAATTGAGGAATAAGATTTAAATGCCCCGATAAGCGAAGTAATCGTAATGTAAAGAATCATCGGTGAAAGAAGCGGAACCGTAATTTTTGTAAAGACCCGCCACTTTGGTGTCGCATCAACTTGAGCGGCTTGATAATATTGTTTATCGATACCTTGAAGTCCCGATAAGAAGACAAGAATCTTAAATGCCAAGCCATTCCAAATCGCATAAACGGTAATAACAAAGATACCGGCCCAATAAGGGATCGTATAGGCTGTACCCGTCCAGTGAACGCTTGAAATACCGACAAGATTTAATAAAGAGTTTATAAGACCATAATCCATCGGCGAGAAAATCGTCGCAAAGACAAGACCGAAAGCAATACCATTGGTAACATATGGTAAAAAGAATATGACTTGATATACACCTTGTAATCTTTTAATCGAGTTTAATAAAACCGTAATCAACAATGCGATGATAATACTTAACGGCACGCTTACAATGACCATAAGTGCCGTATTTCCCATCGCCCTCCAAAATGTTGTATCTTGCAAAACCGTAGCATACGAATCAAATCCGAATTGTCCAAAAGCATCAGTTTGATAGTTATATGACGGGAAAAACGAAACAATAAACGTTTTTATAATTGGGTAAAAAGTAAATACCAAAAGAATCAATAGTGCTGGTGCTAAAGATACGATTGCTTTCCAACCATCTTTTTTCCATTCGAGCATTTGGTTCTTTTGTGATTTTTTATTTGACACTTTGCTGACAAAGAAATTTTTTATTTTAATAAAGAAATTTTCTTTTTCTACTTCATTATCGATTTCTGTCGGCATTTCCGTTTTATTGAATTCACTCATAAGCAACCTCTAAATAAGACGTTTTCCTTCGCTATCAAAAATAAAGAAACGAGTAAAATTAATTCTAATGTCAGTATCTGGTAAAACTTCCAAGGTGCTTGGAACAATCGCTTTGAAGGTTTGTTCGCCACCCTTAAATTTAAAAATAATCGATTTATCTCTTCCAATATATTCTACCATTTCCACATGAATTTGATATTTGCCTTTTTCATCAACTTGAACAAATTCCGGGCGAATACCAATAGACAACTCATCGCCATCTTTGGCATCGATGTCGGCTTTTTCTTTAAATGTTTCATCAAAGAAGCAAATTTTATCTTTTTCCATATGAGCTGGAATAATATTGATTGGTGGCGTTCCCAAAAACTTTGCAACAAACATATCAATTGGTTCGTTGTAAACATCTTGCGGTTTTCCGATTTGGTGAACAACGCCAAAATTCATAACGACAATTTCATCAGAAATCGACATCGCCTCTTCTTGGTCATGCGTAACGAAAATAGTCGTAACGCCGGTTTCTTTCTGAATGCGTTTGATTTCTTCACGAGTTTGTAATCTAAGTCTCGCATCTAAGTTCGATAATGGTTCGTCAAGAAGTAAAACTTCCGGTTCTTTAACAAGCGCTCTAGCGATTGCCACACGTTGTTGTTGACCACCGGAAAGTTGGCTCGGTTTACGATCCATTAAATCACCGATGCCGACAAGATTAGCATATTCTTCAGCTTTTTCTGCCGCCTCTTGCTTTGGCATTTTTTTATTTTCAAGTGGGAACATGATGTTTTGCCTAACCGTAAGGTGTGGGTATAGAGCATAGTTTTGAAACACGAGTCCAATACCTCTTTTTTCAGGAGGAAATTTGCTGACTTCATTTTCACCAAAATATATTTCTCCTTCAGTTGGGCGATGAAGTCCTGCAATCATATAGAGCGTTGTCGATTTTCCACAACCAGAAGGGCCTAATAAACCGACTAATTTTCCTGTCGGAATAGTGATGTTGATGTGATCGACTGCACATACATCCCCTTCTTTTTTACTGAACACTTTAGTCAGATTGATTAATTTTACTTCCACGAGAACCTCCTATTAATCGTTCGTATCCATTTTAGCATAAAGCGTTTTTCTTTTCAATAAGAGGTTATTGAGCGTAGATTTAAAAACCGCCAATTATCGAGTTTTTTATTAATTTCTTTACAAAGTTCATCGCCTAAAGTCAACAGATAACTATTTCTTCCAAAGTAATGTTCAAAATAAAAAAATTCCCCTTTTTGATAGAAACGATACATCAATGGTTTTTGATAATTTTTAAAGACTTGCTTCAATCTAACATCAAAATCTTTCATGAAACTTTTATCGCGATTTTTTATTTTCTCTTCAATTTCTTTTTTTTGCATTAAAAAATAATCGATAAAATTCTCTTCTCGGCTCAAAAATTCTTTATCTATATATCCTTTAGTATAAACTGCCTTTAAAAACATACTACCCCCAAAAAACTCGAAATAACATAAAAAGTACAATAGTAATTACCGCTGAAATTATAGTGATCAATATTTTTAACCACATAGGTATCGGCACACCATCCAATCGCTGTAAGTCATCTGTTTTTTTCTTCATAACTAAATTCCTTTTCTTTTACAATAGTTAAAGCAAAATAATCGTGAATCATTTTTCCTTCTTTAGTACAAAGCGCTAAAAGCGAAGAAATGATAAATGTTGCACCATAAAAATATAATGATGGTAATAATTCGATAGCAAAGAAACCCAAAAAACGCATAAACAATTGTAAGATAGTCAATTTTTGACTAGGTTCAGATTTAACCTCAAGTCTCCAAATTTTCTTACCTAAAGATTGCCCATTTTTAAGGCATAATGGTATAACAAAATATTCAATTAGACTAGATATCAAAAGCGCCGCATAGGCACCTATCGTCATTACATTTTTCATTTTTGATTGAAGATCTTTATAATCTTCTCGCGATGCTAAAGAAAAACGAGCTTTATATAATTCACTTTCATAAAAATCGCTCAACGCTTCACTAGATGCCGTAGATTTTTGATGATACTTACCATTTTCATCAAGTTCGAATAATCCCGACCTCGCTTTAGCGTCTTCATAATTTAAAGCCTTTGCATCAGGATCGTAATACTGATTCAATGTATAAAACTCAGTCAATTTTTCATCGATATTTTCACTGATTAAAACCATTTGTCCGTCTTTTTCAATATAAAGTCCACTATCTAAAAATACTTGATTCAATTGTTCTTGCCATCGTGGATAATCAGTAAAATTTTGAATGATAGTCAAATTAAATATTTGCAAAAGCACGAAAAAAATAGCGATTATTATACCTAAGTCTATAAGCCCCGCAAAAATACGTTTTAGTTTTATCGGCATTATTGAATATTGGTCCCTTCATTGTCATCTATCGTCGAAACCACATCACGTTCTTGAGTTTCAAGGTCAGTTTCTTGCTCATCAACGCTTTGTGCATCTTTAGAGAAAACAAAATACTGCATATCAACCACCATAGTTGAAGTCACAAAATCTTCTAAAGTTCGGCCTTTATTATTTAAAAGCATTATGATAATAAATAGCACCAAAGGTAATCCCATCACATAAAACGATGGTACTAAACCCACAAGTACAAAAAACAAACTTCTAAGAAATACTCGTGGCCTTGAAGCAATTTTCATTGTTTTAATATCAACAATCGTCAAAGCCATCATCCTCTTTCCTAAAGTCATTCTCCATTTGCTAATTAAAGGAATAACAAAGTAAAAAATGATAAGCGAAATCGTCATTGCAATTGCGTTCGTAACAAAGCCATAGACACCTACTTTAGTTATTTGTCGTGCTACTTCTCCGTCTTTATATGAACCGATACTTTGTTCTTCCATCCAAGAGGAGGCGATTGTAGTCAAAAACGACTTAACTTCATCTTCTTTAGCCGAAGGATTGATCTCTCCGTTTGTAAATAGTGAATTATTGTCGTTTTTTTGTTTTAAATATTGATCAGATTCTCCGATTTCATTATAAAAATGCGTTAAATACTGATCTAATTGTTCACTAGTAATTTGTAATTTTTCATCAGTTAAATAACAATAATTATATTCTGAATTTTCAGTTTTTACTTTATTAAGAGCTTCGGTTCGTTCTGCCTCAGATGATTCATAATCAGCATATATTGTAATTATGTAATCACCTTCTGTTTCGACTCTTTGTCCAATAACCGCAACACCTAAATCAACTAAACTTTCAAAAGCTTTGTATGTATCTTCAATGTATGGTGTCGCACTATAAGTAATCGGCATAACAAGCGTACTAAGCAATAGATAGCTAACAATATAGGTAAGACCCAAATCTATAAATGCAGCTCCGATTCTTTTAAAAGGTGATGCTTTAACAAAATCATCCATTTTCTAACCTCTTTTTCTTGATTGTATCATACACTTAATCTAATTTTTTTTCAATATAGAGAGACTTTTACATAATGAAATTAATTGTCTTTCTTTCCTTAAAGTAATTTTTAATTATTAATTTCATATTTTATATGATAGGAGGACTATTTATGAAACAAATCTATCCTACATCTGTATATATCTCTAATATTAACGAAACAGTAAAGTCTATTGCGAAAAAACATAATTTAGAGGAGTTTGAAATTATAAAATTAAATAGTCGATTTAAAAATATTCACGTTCAACCTTTAACCCCTCCCGTGTTTAGGATTTAGCACTATAAAATTTAGGATAAGTGAATATTTTGGATAAATTACTTATTTATAAATAAGTAAAAGTATTGAAAATATTTTTTTATTGCTTTATAATATATAGTGTTTCACGTGTTTTATTTCCCGAG
>CANQWG010000015.1 GCA_947627505.1 uncultured Bacilli bacterium
ATTAATTTATTAATATTACAAGTCACAACTCTTATTTTTTTATCGAAAGATTTATAGTGCTAAAGTCGAAAGATGGGGATGAAGTCCTTGTTCTTATCGATTATTAAATCGATTTTGTTCCTTCGTGGTGGTTATTTTTAAGACTATATGCTATAATAATACCGCTAAGAAATGAGGAGGATTATAATATGCCATTAGTTAGCATGAAAGAAATGTTAAACAAAGCCCGTGATGGAAAATATGCAGTCGGGCAATTTAATATCAATAATGTAGAATGGACCGCGGCAATTTTAGATACTTGCCAAGAACTTAATAGCCCAGTTATTTTAGGAGTCACTTCTGGTGCTTCAAAATATATGGGAGGATGGAATACCGTAGTCGGATTGGTTAAAGGATTGATTAAAGACCATAACATTACCATTCCAGTTGCCTTACATGTTGATCATGGTGATTCAGTCGAAGTTTGTAAAGCGGCAATCGATGCCGGATTTACTTCCGTGATGATTGATGCTTCGCATTATGAACTTGAAGAAAATATTCGTCAATGCAAAGAAGTGGTAGCCTACGCTCACGCTCGCGGTGTTTCGGTTGAGGCGGAACTTGGTCGTGTCGGTGGTCAAGAGGATAATGTTGTTGCTGAATCGATGTATGCGATACCGAGCGAATGTGTTAGACTCGTTAAAGAAACTTCAATTGATTGCTTGGCTCCGGCTCTTGGATCGGTTCATGGACCATATCATGGCGAACCAAAACTTGGTTTTAAAGAGATGGAAGAAATCGGAAAATTAGTTGGTATTCCGCTTGTCTTACATGGCGGTTCTGGAATTCCCGAAGATCAAATTAAACGTTCTATTTCTCTTGGAACATGCAAGATTAATGTCAATACCGAATGTCAACAAGCTTGGACTAAAATAGTAAGAGAAGTTTTAAAGAATGACGAAAAAGTTTACGATCCACGTAAAGTTATCGGCCCAGGTAAAAAAGGTATTGCCGAAGTGGTAAAAACCAAATGTGCGATCTTTGGTTCTATTAATAAAGCTTAAGTTATAAAAGCCCCTTTAAAAGAGGCTTTTAATTTATAAAGAGAGAATATGAATATGAAAAAAGAAATTTGGAGTTTGATTGGTGAATATGAGGTGATTACGATCTTCGGTCATATTGTTCCAGATGGGGATTGCTATGGTTCACAAATCGGTTTAAAAAATGCGATTTTACAAGAATTTCCTCACAAAAAAGTTTTTGCCATAGGAAGTGGTTTAAAAAGATTTATACCATTAATTGGTGCAATGGATGAAGTGAGCGATGAAACTATCGTTTCATCATTAGCGATAGTGTTAGATGTAAGCACTAAAAATCGAATAGAAGATCAACGTTTTTCAATGGCGAAAGAATTAATCAAAATTGATCATCATGTCCCGCAAGAACATTTTGGTTGCATAGATTGTGTTGATACTTCGTGTGTGTCGTGCAGTGAACTCGTGACCTCGATTTTATATCAAAATGGAATTAAACCGAAAGAACAAACTGCAAGAGCGCTTTATTTAGGTATGGTTACTGATTCAAACCGATTCTTATATGCCCCAACCTCATCTAATACTTTTAAGATGGCATCATATTTATTTGAAAGTGGGTTTAATCCCGAGCCGCTTTACGATATTTTGTATGCAGTCGATGAAAAGATTTTAAAGGTTAAAGGTTTTATTTACTTGAATTATGCTAGAAGCATGGGTGGTGCGACATATATGGTGTTCGACAAAAAAACAATCGCTGATTTAAATATTGATTATAATACTGCGGCTTCTTTAGTAAATTCAATTTCAGGTACGGCTCCGATTTGGGTGTTTTTTGCAGAATCAGAAGAAGGAGAAGTACGTGTCGAATTCCGTTCTAAAGGCTATGACGTACAAAAAATCGCATTGCAATTTGGCGGTGGCGGTCATTTACAAGCTTCAGGATGTCGTCTGTCTAAATTAGAGCAATATCACGATGTTTTAAAATTAATTGACGAAACGCTAGAGGAGAAACAAAATGTATAATCAAGAATTAAAAGTGATGTTAGAAGCTTGCAAAATGGCAAAAGAGCATATTTTAAAAGTTTATCATGAAGATTTCAAAGTAGAAATAAAGGAAGATAAATCTCCTGTGACCAAAGCTGATAAAGGAGCAGACATGATTATTTCCAAACATCTAAAAGAAAATTTTCCTCATTATGCTTTATTAACGGAAGAATCTTTGGATGATAAAAGCAGACTTAAAAACGATTTTGTGTTTATTGTCGATCCTGTCGACGGGACTGAGGATTTCATTCACCGCAATGACGAATTTACGACCAATATCGCGCTTGCTTACCGAGGAGAAATCGTTGCCGGAGTAGTTGCGATACCGGCTAAAAATGAATTATATTATGCCACTAAAGGTGATGGTGCATATTATGTTGATAGCAATAATCAGAAAACAAAGATTCATGTAAACGATAAGTTGACTGATCTTACTCAATATATTTCTAGATTTCATGCTGATTCAAGAGAACTAAATTTAAAAGAACATTATCCTCAAATCACGCGTCTTGTAAAAAGCGGAAGTTCGATTAAAGCATGTTTGATTTCAAAAGGAGAGGGAGAAGTTTACTATCGCGTTACACCGCATACCAAAGAATGGGATATCGCGGCTTTTGATATTATCGTTAAGGAGGCAGGCGGAGTAATTTTAAAGCCTGACGGAAAGAAAATTACTTATAATCGTGAGGACGTTTATAATCGTGAAGGATTTGTGGTTTTAAATCGGATTGAAAATTTATTTAAGATATAAGATAAAAGTCGTGCGCATATTCTTTAAGAGGTGAAGAATATGCGCATTTCTTTTTTGTTCCGCTTTGTAATGACATTACTTTTAACGATTTGTGGTGTTTTTGTATTGCTAATAAACGCTTCAAATTCCTTGAAAACACATTATTGTGAAGTGGCACAAATTGAGACTGAACGAATCACCACTTTGGTAGTTGCTAAAACCATCCATGAAGAAATTGCAAATTTTTCAAAAGACGATTTTATCAATAGTCAGATTGATCAAAAGATGTCATATAATGTTGAATTAATCAATCGGTTGCTTAGTTATAGTGCCAAGGCGATTTATAAAAATCTTAAAGAAGTCGAAAACGGAATCTCTCCTTTATTTGATGAAGAGATTACTAGTAATTATCCACAAAAAGGCATCATTTACGAAATTCCTTTTTCGTTAATAATGAACAATCTGTTCTTAAATAATTTAGGTTCTAAAATACCGGTAAAATTTTCTTTGCTTGGATCAGTTGAAACTAATTGTGTCAGCAATGTCCAATCATTCGGTATAAACAATGCTTTGGTTAGTTTAGAAGTTGTTTGTAAAGTAGAGACGCAAGTGCTGTTACCTTTGATGGCTAACGAGTATGAATATACCATCAATATTCCATTTTCAATGACGCTCATTGAAGGACAAGTCCCTAGTTATTATCTAGGTACTCACACGGTTGAAGGTGTAACTAAGGGTGTCGGGGAGGTTTATGAAATATGAGAGCCTTCATTTTTGATAAATATGGATATTATCCGAATGATGAATATGCTTCAGAATTTGATTATCAAGGATGGCATTTTAAATTAGAACTAAACAATAAAACTGAAAAAGAATTGAAAGATTACGATGATTTTTTATCAAATATCTTATTTTATTTTCCGCATATGGGCGCTAAAATTATTGTCTCAAGAGATCAACGATATGCCTCGAATTCTGAATATGGACAAGTGTCTTTAGTGGCGGTTAAAGACGATAATGTCACTTTAAACGATGTTTACACTATGCATGTAAACTTTAAAAATACTGGTCAGGAAAATAAAATGAAGGTTTCATATCTTCAAACATTATGGGAAAACAAAGTTGAATTAATTGAAAATAAAGCTTTACCGAGTTTAAAAGTCGATAATTATTTTTACGTACAAGCAGTTGAAAGTGTCACTCACGCTTTAGGGATGGCAGAAAATGCTATTCAATATCTTTCAGATGCTCGATTAGATTTTGGAGATGATATTACTAATACTACTTTAGCACATAAGCGATTAAACAGTTTAGATGCTTACACGTTTCTTAATCCCTTTAATCTCGTAGTAGATTCTCCGATTCGCGATCTTGCAGAATTATATAAAGCCGGACTTATATCCTCGGAAGAATTAATTCAATATTTGCCCGCCTATAATTTCAACACTTTTGATGCTACTTTACTTTTTGCCCGTCTTCTTTTTCCGACAAAAATATTCGATCTTTTTGAAGATCATTATGGAATAAAAAAAGATATTAAATTGGAAGTAATTAGATATCGAGAAAATATAAAACCGATGATGGACGATTTAAAAAAAGTTCACATCTATTTGATTAATATGTATTCCATCCGTCCTATCGCATGGCTCTTGGAATGAAATTGATAACTCTTCTTGATTTCACTTTTTAGTATGTTATAATATTTTTTACCGATTGGGGTATCGTCAAGCGGTAAGACATGGGACTCTGAACCCCAGATGCGCTGGTTCGAATCCAGCTACCCCAGCCATTGATGTTGATTACTCCTCAAAAATGTTTAATTTAAGAGGAGTTCTTTTTGAAAGTAGTAATATTGTTTATAGGAAATGTAAAAAAAAAACGTCGAACAAATTAAGATAAATTAGAAAATAATTGTTTGTATAATGTAATATAATATTGTGAGACACAAATATTATATAATTATTAATGTAATAACTTGATTTGAAAAGTTGAAATTAACGTGATTAAAATATATTTGATAGGAGGAAGTTTATGCTAAGAGTATTTGTTGATTCTGGAAGTAGTATCAAACAAGAAGAAAAAAGTAAATATGATATTGAAATTATACCTCTACGTTATTTGATGGGGGAAAAGGAATATGAAGATGGCCTTGATCAATCAATCGAAGAATTTTACGAGATGCTGATTACTAATAAACTTTTTCCTAAAACATCTTTACCATATTTAGATAAACTTGAAAAAAAAGTATCTGAATATACTAAATCTGGTGATGAGGTCATTATTTTAGTGTTCTCTTCCAAGCTTTCAAGTACTTTTGATTCAATAAAAGCATTATTTGAAGATAATCCTAAAGTTAAAGTCATAGATACGATGCTCGCAGTTGGTGGCATTCGTATTTTAGTAGAAGAAATTAATAAATATCGCGATCAACCACTCGATGTTATTGTCGATAAAATTCAAAATTTGATTCCGCGTATTAAGATTTTGGCGATTCCAGAAACCTTAAACTACTTGCTGAAAGGCGGACGTCTATCTATAAAAGATTGGATATTGGGCACTAGTTTTCACATTAAACCAGTCATTACTTTTAAAGATGGTTATGTAAAAGTGGAATGCAAAAAGATCGGTTTGAAGAATGCGGCGAAATATATCGCTGCGGAACTAGATAAAACTATCGATCCGTCTTATCCGATCATTGCATCTTATACTTATAAAGATAAAAACTTAAAATTACTATTAAACTTGGTGGATCAAAAATATCTCCCCTTGATGAGTGATTTTGATAATATAGATCCTGTCATCGCTTGTCATTGGGGACCAAATGCCTGCGGTTTTATCTTTGTTACCAAGTAGTTTTTTATAATTAGTTTTTAATTTAAATAAAGAAAAATAATGATAATTTAGATATTGCTACTTTAAAAAAGTGGCACTTGCTTTTGTATTTAATGGTCTTTATATTTGATAGTGAGGTGAAGTTTTATGCCGCTGATTGAAGTTAAAAATTTGTCAAAGACCTTTAAAAAACCAATTCGTGGCAATGGATTGGGCTCAATGATAAAGACTCTTTTTTCGCGTAAATATCAAGATATTGAAGCAGTAAAGAACATTTCCTTTAATATTGAACAAGGAGAAATTGTCGGTTATATCGGTGCTAACGGGGCAGGTAAATCGACGACGATTAAAATGATGTGTGGAATTCTTTTCCCAAGTGAGGGAGAAGTGTTAATTAATCAAAAATCAGTTTTAAAACACCGAAAAGAAATCAATCAGGAAATCGGAGTGGTTTTTGGTCAAAAAACTCAATTATGGTGGGATATCCCGCTTATTGAAACTTTTAAAATCTTAAAATCAGTTTATCGAGTATCCGATGAGGATTTTGAAGAAAGATTCAATTATCTTTGTGATTTATTAGATTTGAAATCGTTTATGAATCAAAATGTTAGAAGTTTATCTTTAGGACAAAGAATGAGAGCTGATTTTGCCGCGAGCCTTATTCATAATCCTAAAATTCTGTATTTAGATGAGCCGACCATCGGTCTTGATGTGCTTGTTAAAGACAAGATCAGAAAGGCTATCAAAGAGTTGAATCGTCATTATAATACGACGGTTATTTTAACCACACACGATATGAAAGATATTGAAGAGTTGTGTTCGAGAATCATCATAATCGATAAAGGTAAAATTCTTTATGATGGAAATCTTGAAAGCATTAAATATCAATTCGGAAATATTAAAAATATTGTCTTTCCTTTCTTTGAAGGTTTTAATGAAGAACGAATCAAACTTTTCTGTGAAAAAATAACGATTGAAAAACTTGAAAATAATATTAAACTTTCATTTTCTTTAAATGACGTAGATTTAGATGCTCTGCTTTTAATTTTAATCGAGGAATATAAAATAAGCGACTTTAAAATATTTGATATCGGCATTGAAGAAATAACTAAGGAGTTATATGCTCAAAATGAAGAAACTAAAGAATAAGTTAGCTAAATATACGCCATTTTTTAGAGCCGGTATGAAATCGGCACTAGCTTATAAGGCACAAATGTATGGTTGGATATTTATAGGAACCGTTGAAATTTTATTTATTTTCTTCCTTTACCAAGCAATATATCGTAATGCTCCAGAAGGAATGAATAGTGTCATTAATGGCTTTACTTTTCAAGAGATGATTTTGTATGTAGCCACTGCGACGATTTTCGCTAGTGCCATAAGCAGTGAAACTAGTTGGAATATCTATGTCGAAGTTCGAGATGGGACGATTGTCAATACATTAACTAAACCGGTTTCCTATCGCTTACGTCATTTGTTCACTTGTTTTGGTCAAGTGTTTTTTCAAGTGATCTTTGTCGCATTACCATTACTTACCATTTTATATATTGTTTTTATAAGTTGTGGATTTGTGCATTTTGAGCCGTTGATGTTCGCTCTTAACGTTTTATTCTTTTTGTGTTTTTTATTAGTCGCTATTTTAATTAATGATGCGCTTGGTTATATGATGGGAATGCTCACATTTTATACGCAACATATGTTTGGTCTAAACATGTTTATGAATGCGATTAGAACATTTTTATCCGGAGCGGCCGTACCATTGTCATATATGGGTTTTATAGGGGTGATATTTTCATATTTACCATTTGCATTTTTAAGTTCTACTCCGATTTTAATATTAATGGGAAAAATCGATGTTTATGGAGCGCTAATTTATTTAAGTTTAGCGCTAGGCTATATTTTGATTTCAGAGATAGCAAATCATTTTCTTTTTAATCACTGCATTAAAAAAATCGTCGTTCAAGGAGGCTAATCATGCGATATTTGAAACTGTATTTTACTTACGCAAAATTGTCGCTAATGTCAAAATTATCTTATAAATCGAATACAATTATAGGAATTATCGCTTTTTTGTTTACTGAAATCACTTCCATTTTGACATTGTTTTTGATTGTTTCGCAAGTCCCATCTTTAGACGGATGGAATATGTATGAAATAGGGTTATTATATGGCATCACCAATCTTGCTATTGGTTTAGATCATCTTTTTACCGATAAATTGTGGAGCGTCGCTTATTTTGAAGTACGAAATGGAACGATGGATAGTTTTTTTCTAAGACCACTTCCGGTTTTATTTCAAACTATCGCTTGTGAAATTCAATTAGAGGCGTTTGGTGAAATTTTAACGGCGATTTTTATGATTATTTTCTGCTCTATAAATTTGAACTTGGCAGTTTCTTTTGGAAATGTCTTATTATTGGTTATTGGTATTATATGCGCTAGTTTATTAATTACAAGCTTCAAAATTATTATTGCCGGTTTGGCTTTTGTCTTTAAAAGGACAGGTGCATATTTACAGATCGTTTATAATTTTGCGATGTATTCTAAATATCCTTTAAGTATTTTCCCGAAAATTATTCGCTTTATATTTTCCTTCATAATTCCTTTGGGATTATGTATATATTATCCGGTTTCTAACATTTTAAATCCGTCGTTGAATCCATATCTTTTAAGTATATTGATTGTTGCAATCACCGCGATTATGCTATTTCTATCGATATTTATTTGGACTAAATGTGCAAAAAGATACGAAAGTACGGGATCTTAAAAATAAATTTAGAAAATAATAAAAGTCCGCATTATCTATAAACTACGGACTTTTTAAATTATTAAATACTTATTGATTGTTTGTTTGCCGAACGTCGATAACGCCAGGCACTTCCTCCATCACTATTGTTTTGACAACTGAAGAGATCGTATCATCGGCGTAAGCACATCCTTGACAAGCACCATGCATATCCACATAAACGATGCCGTCATCGATATGATTTAAAGTCACATCGCCACCTTCAGCAGCGATAAATGAACGAATTTTATCTAATACCATATTGACTTGATCTTCCATGCTATACATAATTAAACCTCATTCACGGGTCTTATTTTACCACGTCTTAAAAAAAATTATCAATAAATACGCAATTAAATAAAAAACCTATAGCGATAACCTATAGGTAAGATTTAATTTGGTGCCCAGAACCGGAATCGAACCGGTACGATATTGCTATCGCAAGATTTTAAGTCTTGTGCGTCTACCTATTCCGCCACCCGGGCAAAAATGGTGTCCCGTAGAAGGTTCGAACTTCTGACCCCTTGATTAAAAGTCAAGTGCTCTACCGACTGAGCTAACGGGACATGATTGGCTGGGGTACCTGGATTCGGACCAGGGAGATGCCAGAGTCAAAGTCTGGTGCCTTACCACTTGGCTATACCCCAAAGATGGTGGAGGAAGGCGGATTTGAACCACCGAACCCGAAGGAACTGATTTACAGTCAGCTGCGTTTGGCCACTTCGCTATTCCTCCAAAAGCGTTAAGAGAATGGTGGATGTTATAGGGCTCGAACCTACGACCTCCGCCGTGTAAAGGCGATGCTCTCCCAGCTGAGCTAAACATCCAGACCTTGCACGCACTAAATCATGCTTTAATAATATAGCAATAATGGAAAATGAAGTCAATTAGTTTTAATCAAAATCGAAAAAATCGAATATCGGTAATTTTAAATAAATATTTATAATCATAAAATCCCAAAAATTGCCACAGACAAATTATGTATTTTTGATAAAGAGAGCAAATATTATTTAATATGAAACTGTTTAGAAGATTATTATTGGTAGTCGTATTATTATTTCTTTTTTTCTATGAGGAAAACAACTATTTAACGACTACTTATTACCATATTATAAGCGAGAAAATCACGAGTCCGATTCGCATAGCTCATTTAAGCGATCTTCATTCTAGAACCAATGACAACTTTTTATATTCCATAAATAAATTTCTAAAGCAAAATCGCCCCGATTTGATTTTGATTAGTGGAGATTTAGTAGATCGTGACGCATCTTCACACCATGAATTAGTAAAATATATTTCAAATTTTAAAGACTTTGCTCCTACATATTGGGTAAGTGGTAATCATGAAGAAAAATATCAAAATATTAAATCATTTAAGGAAGAATTAAATCAAGAGGGGATTGTCAATCTTGACAATATTAAAATAAAGATAAAAATCAAAAATCAAACTTTGTTAATAGGAGGAATAAAAGACCCTTTAGGACCAGAAAGTAAAGAAAAAGCTATCACGAGCGCTAATCTTAATGAAATAAATGCCAATGAAAAAAGTAGTGCGTTTGAAATTCTTTTAGCGCATCGTGCTGAGTATTTGGAACTTTACAATGCCACCGCTTTCGATTTAATTTTAAGTGGTCATGCTCATGGTGGCGTGGTAAGACTACCTTTTATTGGCGGACTTTATGCACCACGACAAGGATTCTTGCCGCAATATACCGCAGGACTTTATGGCAAAACGATCGTCAGTCGTGGTTTAGGCAATACAAAAAATAGCTTCCGAATTTTCAATCATCCGGAAGCTATCATCATTGATTTAGAAAATAATTAGTATTTTCCAAGTAATTTAAACATATTTTTTTTGTAAACTTCAACTCCCGGTTGATTAAAGGGGTTGATGTCTAAAAGATATCCCGACATTGCACAAGCGCGCATGAAGAAATAGAAGAGATATCCAAGATGATATTCATCCATTTTTTCCATTTCGATGACGACATTTGGAACTTTGCCAGTTTCACTATGAGCTTTAAGAGTGCCTTCAAAAGCTTTTTCATTGACAAAACTTAACTTTTTTCCTTCAAGGTAATTAAGTCCATCAAGATTGTTTTTGTCATTTTTCATGACTAAGTCATAATTGGCTTCTTTTACGCGAATAATCGTTTCGAATAAAAGAGGAGTTCCTTCTTGAATAAATTGACCCATCGAATGTAAATCGGTGGAATTAGTAACACTGGTTGGAAGTAAACCACGATGATCTTTACCTTCCGATTCACCGAATAATTGTTTCAACCATTCACCGATTTGAGTAAATTGAGGTTCGTAGGTTACAAACATCTCAACTGATTTTTGGTGAGTGTAAAAATAGTTACGAACACATGCATATTGATAGCAAGGATTATTGAAAAGATCATCGTTATTGAAATCTAACATCGCCTGTTTAGCTCCGTTCATCATGGCTTGAATGTCAGATCCCATCGCCGCGATTGGAAGAAGCCCGACTGCGGTAAGCACGGAATAACGACCGCCGATGTCATCGGGAATGCAGAAAGTACGATATCCATTTGCGTCAGCTTCGGTTTTTAAAGCTCCACGCGCTTTGTCGGTCGTGGCAAATATCGCTTTATAAGCCGCCTCTTGACCGATTTTTTCGATTAACAAATCCTTTAAAAGACGAAAGGCTATTGCGGTTTCGGTGGTGGTTCCGGATTTTGAAATGACGTTAATTGCAAATTTTTTATCTTTCAAATAGTTTAAAACTTGGCAAACATAATTGCTTGATAAAGTTTGACCTAAGTAGATAATTTGTAATTTGTTAGTAGGAAATAAGCCGTTTAAAGCTTCTATCGCGGCGCGTGCGCCAAGATAAGATCCGCCGATTCCGCAAACTACTAAAACTTCATAGTTATCACGAATTTCTTTGGCGGCTTCTTGAATCCGAAGAAACTCTTCTTTGTCATAATCTTCAGGCCAAGTTGTCCAACCTAGAAAATCATTACCTAAACCGGTTTTTTTGTTGATCATTTCGTTGATGGTTTTTACTTGCTCTTTATAAGAAGCAAGAGGGATATCATCGACTGTGTAACCTAAATTTAATTTAATCATTTTTATCTTCCTCCATTTTTTTTAATTCTTCTTGTACCCATGATGTTAAATGTTCCTTTAAAGGGGCAAAGTTTTGTTGCTCCGGTGGGATTTGATATCGTTTACGATATCCGTGAGAGGTTTTTATTTGTCGGATATTTTGCCGATTGCGACCTCCGACTTGCTTTAACGATAGACGATATAGAGATCGTTCTGTCAAAATGCCGATAACCTTTACCTTAACAACTTGCCCGACCGAGACAAAGTTATGAATATCCTTTACAAAATAAGAACTAATCTCAGAAATGTGAATCAAACCATTTTCACCATTGACGATTTTAACAAAAGCCCCGTATGATTGAATGCCTGTAATTTCACCTTGAATAATGTCGCCGATTTCATACTCCATGTTGAGCCTCCTCGAGATAAAATTTTAACAATTTTAAGTCTTCTAAGGTAGTTACTTTGAAATTTTTCTTATCTCCTTGTACTAAAACGACCTTTTTATCGATCAGTTTCATAAGTTGAGCTTCATCAGAAAGATTGCAGATATTGTTTTGCTTAGCCGTTTCGTGGGCTTGTTTTATAAAACGATACTTGAAAGTTTGTGGTGTCTGTTCAAAGAAAAGACGCTCCCGATTTAAAGTTTTTTCAAGATGAGTTTCTCCTTCAATCATCGTATCATCGACCTTTAAAGCGGTTACTACAGCTTCGTTTTTTAGACATTCAGCGATGTTTTCAGTGATGATTTTATCATTTATTAAAACCCGCGCAGCATCGTGAATTAGCACAATATCATCATCTTGAAGTTCTTCAAAAGCCTTGATTGCTAAATATGAAGATTCTTGACGTGTCGAACCACCTTTGATTAAACGAACTTCCGGATACTCTTTAAAAATTTTAAAAAATAAATCTTCATAATCACTATTATAAACGACCGCGACTTTATCGATTAAAGGATGGTTTAAAAAAGTTTCTAGGGAATAGCAAATAAGAGGTTTGCCGTTAATTGATATGAGTTGTTTAGGAAGAATCTGATTTTTCATTCTTGAACTTGAACCTGCAGCGAGGATGATACAAACATTCATGAAAAAACCTCCTCCTAAATATTTGTGATAATAAAAATATAATCCACCTAATTTTATAATTCCATAAAATATCGAAGATAATTGAAAAACACATCTTATATTTGCATTATTTGATATAATGTGTTTTAATAAACATACTCGAGAGGAGAAGTAATATGACTATAGTACTAATTACTTTATTAGTTCTAGCAGCACTTCTAGTACTCTTCGATATTATTATTACGATTATAATCTTTTCATTGAAAAAGAGAGTAAATAAAAAAATGAGTACAATAGATGTTTTAACGGCACAAAAGTATGATCTTTTGATTTCTTCCGTTAGGCATCTAAAGAAGATTGATGTTGAAATACCGGAAAAGTTAAATATAGTTTTAGAATTGAATGCTGATTACAATTTAAAATATGTGACTACAACTGAACGCCTTTCTTTAAAGACATTACTATATCGCGCGGAAACAATGTTTTTAGAAATTGTCGACAGTGAACAAATTAAAAATGAGGAAATTATTAAAATTAAAGATAATATCAATGAAACTAATCTTCAATTAAGAAAAGAAACGGCCAGTTATAATGCTGATGTCGGTGGATATAATTATTGGATTAAATTTTTCATTTTCCGTCCAATTGCTTTTATACTCAAAATGAAACCTTATGAATATCTCGAATAATTGAAGGAGATATTCTTTTTTTAGTTTTATTTTATAAGAAAGGCGCAAAATAAAATTGACTTACTTTTCAGTTGCCTTTTTGTTTAATTTTTTGAAATACAAATATATAATATTTATGCTTAGGAGGAATTAACAATATGAATAAAAAACCGATAATCTTGTGTATTATGGATGGTTATGGTCTCTCTAGTAAGGTCGCTGGTAATGCGATTAAAGCCGCGAAAAAACCTAATTTGGATCGCTTTTTTGAAAAGTATCCAAGTACTACTTTACAAGCGTCTGGCGAAGCGGTCGGTTTACCGGAAGGACAAATGGGCAATTCGGAGGTAGGCCATTCCAATATTGGAGCGGGGCGTATTGTGTATCAGTCGCTAACACTCATCAACAAAGCCGTTAAAGATAAAACTTTTTTTACTAACGAGCATTATCTATCAGCGATAAACAACGTCAAACAGAAAAATTCAAACCTTCATATCTTTGGTTTAATGTCAAATGGTGGCGTTCATAGTCACATCAATCACATCTTAGCGATGATTGAAATGGCATATGAACAAGGATTGAAAGATGTCTATGTGCATGCTTTTATGGATGGACGCGATGTCGATCCTCAAGAAGGAGTCGTCTTTTTAGACCAAGTGCAAAAGAAAATGGATGAATTGCATTTTGGACATATCGCTTCTATTCATGGTCGCTATTACGCGATGGATCGTGATAAAAATATGGATCGAATCGACCTTTCATATCGAGTTTTAACTGAAAGGGTCGGTCGTAGTTTTAATGATTACCATGATTATTTGCAAGAACAATATCGTGAATTGCCCACTACTGGCAAGGAAGCGAGCGACGAATTTATTATTCCGGCTTATAATGAAGCGGTCGATGCGACCATTAAAGATGGTGATTCGATTATCTTTATGAATTATCGCCCAGATCGAGCTATTCAAATATCAACCATCTTTACCAATCCGGATTTTTATGAAAATCCACCGCTTAAAGAAGACGGAACTTTAGCGTATAAAGCGTATTCGCCACGTGTTAAACTGCATGATATATTTTATGTATGCACGATGAAATATGCCGATTCTGTCAAGGGAAGAATCGCTTTTGAATTACCGAAATTAGATATGGTTCTCGGTCAATTCTTAGCGCAAAAAGGCTATCATCAGTTGCGAATCGCGGAAACGGAAAAATACGCTCATGTCACTTTCTTCTTTGACGGCACAGTTAACTATGATGGAATAGAAAAACCGGAATTAGCGAATTGTAGGAGAATCCTTGTCAATTCTCCTAAAGTGGCGACTTATGATTTAAAACCGGAAATGTCCGCGTATGAAGTTACTGATAAATTACTAGCAGAACTTAATAAAGGCGATCTTGATGTGGTGATTTTAAATTATGCTAACTGTGACATGGTGGGACATACAGCCGTGATACCAGCTGTTATCAAAGCGGTTGAAGCGGTTGACGATTGCGTTGGAAAAGTTATTGATTGGGTTGAAAAACACGATGCGACTATTTTGATAACTGCGGATCATGGTAATGCTGAACAATGTTTAGATGATAATGGTAATCCGTTTACCGCGCATACCACTAATTTGGTGCCGTTTGGCGTTTCTATCGAAGGTTTAAAACTTCGCCAAGGTAAATTATCAAACATCGCCCCGACCATCATCGATTTGTTAGGGGATAAAAAACCGGAGTCGATGGAAGAAGATACGTTAATTATTCACGAATAGGAGTTTACAATGAAAAAATTTAGTGAAATGAAGTTCGTAAAACCGAACATCCTCAAACTTAAAGAACAAATGCAAAATTATACCGCTCAATTTAAGACTGCAAATTCTTTTGAAGAACAAGACGCTATTCTTCGTAAGGTATTTAAATTGCGCGATAAATACGAAACAAATTCGACGATAGCCTACATTCGTTATACGATCGACACTCGCGATAAAAAATACGCTAAAGCGCAAGAATATCTCGACGAAAACGGACCTTTGCTTCAAGCGGCTTATAACGAATTTGACAAAGCTTTAATTAATGCAAAATTCAAAGAACAGCTTGAAAAGAAATGGGGCAAATATCTTTTTGAGATGGTGGAGACGAGTTTAGAGTGCTTTGATGAAAAAATTATTCCCGAATTGCAAGAAATCAACAAATTGGGAAGTGAATATTCCAAAGTGATCGCTTCTGCTGAAATAGAATTTAAAGGTCAAAAACTAAATCTTTCACAACTTGGAAAATATTCGCAAGACACAGATCGAAAAACTCGTAAAGAGGCAAGTTTGCTAAGTGCAAAATTTTTCGAAGATAACAACGATAAAATCGGTGACATCTACGATCGCATGGTCAAATTGAGACATCAGATGGCAGTGAAACTCGGGTTTAAAAATTATGTGGAACTCGGTTACAAAATGTTAGGCAGAACCGATTATAACGAGAAGATGGTAGCTAGTTATCGTCAGCAGATTTACGAAGATTTAGTGCCATTCGCCAATTCGTTGTTTAAACGACAAGCTAAGCGAATTAAAATCAAAAATCCTCAATATTATGACTACAATTTAACTTTCTTAAGCGGCAATGCCAAACCACTAGGCAACAAAGATGAATTGGTTAACAAAGCCCAAGTGATGTATCACGAACTTTCAAAAGAAACCGATGAATTTTTCTCATACATGGTCACTTATGAAATGATGGATTTAGAGGCAAAACCCGGTAAAGTCGGCGGTGGCTACATGACTTATCTACCAGATTACAAAACGCCGTTTATTTTCTCGAATTTTAATGGTACTAGCGGTGATGTCGATGTTTTGACTCATGAATTTGGTCATGCTTTCCAAGGACATATGTCCCGAAATATTAAATGTCCATACTATCGTTCTCCGACTTTGGAGGCGTGTGAAATTCATTCGATGTCGATGGAATTTTTCGCATATCCGTGGATGAATCTTTTCTTTGATCAAGAAGAAAAGTATCGCTATGCGCATCTTTCAAGTGCCATCACTTTCATTCCGTATGGTGCAACTATCGATGAATTCCAACATTGGGTTTACGAAAATCCAGAAGCGACTCACGAGATGCGTTGTAAAAAATTTAGAGAGATCGAGAAAAAATATTTGCCACATCGCCGATACGATGAAGTACCGATTTATGAAAATGGTGGCTGGTGGATGAAGCAAAGTCACGTATTCCAAAATCCGTTCTACTATATTGATTATACGTTGGCTCAAGTGGTAGCTTTCCAATTCCACGTTGAAAATACTAAAAATCACGAAAAAGCTTGGAAAAAATATGTAAAATTATGCAAATTAGGTGGCAAATATCCATTTATTGAATTGTTGGAACATGCTAAACTTCGTAATCCGTTTGAAGATGGAACAATCAAAAAAATAGTTTCACCATTAAAAAAGTATTTAAAGACTATCGACGATAGTAAGTATTAATAATTACGCATCTTCTAAATTGAAGATGCGTTTTTAACTTCTATGAATTTTCTTAAAAGACTTGCAACAAAATCAATTATGGTTATATAATATCTAAGCCGTTGCGGTCGTGGCGGAATCGGCAGACGCGTACGTTTGAGGGGCGTATGAGGTTACTCGTGTGAGTTCAAGTCTCATCGACCGCACCATGTTGAAAGAACCAGATTGATACAATGTGTCAGTCTGTTTTTTATAGGGTTCGACTCCCAACGTCTATATGTTTTTAAAGAAAAATAGGTCTTATGAAGTGCAGAAGTTGCATTTTTCTAGGACCTTTTTTTGATGCCTTAAATTAGGGGTGGCGACGATTGGTGACGAAAGGGTATAAAGTTTATGCTTTTAAAAGCAACTAAGCTGTTGATTGCAAAATGAAAACTTTTGAAACTTTTGTAAAAGTTTTCATTATAGCTGAAAACTTTTGTTGATTTTTATAAAACTTTTCAGTATAACAAATGATGAAATTGATTATTCTACAAGTACAGTAAGACATATCAAGTTAAAAGACTTTCTTTTAATGAATAGTTTATAGTATTAATATATTCCTTTTTTGAAAATCATCGATTTGCCTTTGGTGGTTTTTGTTTTTAACCTGAGTGCATTTGCGTTCACTTGCGTGCAACTGCGTGCATTGTATCAAAATGGTACTCTTTTGTTATGTTGAATGCACTTGCTCCCAAAATTTGGACCAAAAACTGGTACAATAAGAAGGGAGCTTTTAATATGAAAAGAACATTGTCAGAAAAGTTAAGATGTGTTCATCTTCATTTAGATGAAGGAATGACAATTTCAATTCACATTTAAATTTATCGAATTGATTCTATCCTGAAGTTTAACAAAAGTTGAATTATATGTTAAAATAAAAATAGAAAAAAATAAATGTGAGGAGTAAACAAATGCCAAAACAAGTAAAAAGAACCAAAACAAGCATGAGCTTATCAGTTGCTATTACTTCATTAGTCTTAATTTTAATTCCGGTTTTAATTATTTTATTTACAGGAACAGCATCATTTGAAAAGCCATATGGAATTTATATGTTAGCATCTTCAATAATTGTTGCTTATTTTGCAATTATCATGGGAATGCTAGCGTGGCGAAATAAGATTCTCTATCTTATTTTAGACATCATTAATATTGTGTTTTCTGTAGCTTTTATAATTTATGCTTATATTAATTCTAATTATCAAGGTGGATTACTATTGCATATAGCTGCAGCGTTTTTTCTAACATTATCTTTTTATCAAACCGGAGATGTTGATCAAGGTGATAGTTACTTCATGCGTTATATGGTGCCAGTAGCCCTTGATATCGCGGGTCTAATCTTTATTTTATGGTTTATTAGTGTCGATATGTCTGTTATAGTTCATATTGTTCTAGTATCTATCTTTAATGCTTTTAATTTACTACTTTTCTTTATTCCATCGCTTATTAAATTCATTTCTAATCGTCGAGAGTTCTTTTCAGGGCTTAGCAATAAGCATGTAGAATACGAAGAAGAAACTGAGGAAGAAATCAAAGAAAGAAAAGAAGCAAAAGCTACTGAAAAAGCTCTCAAAGAAGAGCAACTAAGACAAGAAATTAAACAACAACAAGAAGAACTTCATGCTAATGATGTTCATAATGCTGGAAATCATTCTAAATGGATTCCCTTTCCTTCCACTATAGAACATCTTATTTGGCATATTGATTTTGAATTCAATAAAATTGTTGAACACATTAACGAAGATATTAAAAGGAACAATCGAATTCTAGATCGTGATAGTGGCGATTCGCTTCAAACAAAAAAGGATGCCGTAAAATCTAATAAACAAATCACAAATGGTATTAAATATATGAGAAAAAATGTTAGAAAGATGAAAAAAAATCTGGCTGAATTAGGAAACCATGTATTTACAAGGGAAGATTGCTATAAGGAATTTACCTTTAATCCATTATCTGGAAAAATGAAAGTAAGACCTTCAAAATCAGAAACACCAGTACTTGAAATATTAAGTTATAAAATATATTTTACATATATTCATAATCTCAGTTATAAGCAAGTAAAACAAACACTTGAATTTGAAGGCGAAGCTGATTGCTATTTAAAGCCTATTGATTAATAATATATCAATAAATATTAAAAAGATTGGCTGTAATGGCCAATCTTTTTTGTACAAATTTATCGATAATTCATCTGTTTTAAATAAATAGTTAAGCACATAAATTTATAAGTTAATAGAATAATATATTAGAACAAATCTACTTTGCCATTTTACTTAAAAAATCTATAAATGCTATGCGCCAATAACTTTCATTATGAGAGCCGTTATTGTCATAATTTTCAACAATGCTATCTTGATTGAATCCTAAAGATTTTAAATTAACGGCAATTTGTTTTGAGGCAGTAATAAGTTTCTTTTCTAAATCATCGCCATTACCACAATAGACATAAACTTGCGGACGTCCGGAACTGAAATTTTTACTTTGATAAAAACGGTTCCACGCCGATGATTCAAAAAGGGCATTTGCCGGTGAGAAAGCACCGATGTATCCGTAGATGTCATTATCCCGAAGTCCCAAATAATAAGCGGCTAAACCACCAGAAGAAGAACCGGCAATTCCGGTATTTTCTCTTCTAGTGTCTACTGAATAATTTTCGTTGATATAAGGAATTAGGGTTTCTTTCATAAAGTTCCCCAATTCATCTAATTTGCCATTATAAAAACTTTGGTTGTCAGCAAGGTTAGTAAGATTACCGAATGATTGACTCATGGTAAGTTCAGAGTCACGATATCCATCGGAGTTATCGATCGCTACGATAATTAATCCGTCTTCTCCTTTTTGAACCAGATTAGAAACGGCGACATCTACTGCCCAAGAGCCATAGCTATCGGATGATTTTGCCGCGCCGGTTGCGTTAGCATATAAATTTTGACTATCGAACATGTATAAAACACCATATTTCTTATTACTCGTGTAAGTACTTGGTGTGTAAACCGAGATTTTTTTGCTTTTTTTAGCTGTGTATTGTAAATTTTTACTATCAGTTAAATTAAAATACTCGACTTTTCCATAATTTGTACTATTCATTGTAAAAATACCATCCTTCCCATAATAACCGCTTGATGCAGGTCCAACTATTAAATCTTTCGTTTGGTTGCCGGCGTTGTCGTTAAAAATTATGCGATCATATTGACTATAATCCACTTCAATCGAATATTGATCTTCGCCATAACCTGACGTACCGTTAGCAGTAAGTTTAGTTCCAGGCCACGCAACTTTTTGAACTTGACTTTTATAGTTCCACATATAGGCATATACATTATTCCACCGTTCACTATTAGTGTAATATACCATTACTTTAGTGTCTTGAGGAATAGGAGTGCTATTAATAGAACTTGATGTATCAGAAGAGCTTGAAATATCACTAGAACTTTGAATTTCTGAAGAACTTGGTAAAGTGTCAATATTTGTAGAGTCGACATTACTGGATAATTCTTGAGAATTTGTAGAAAGAGAATTAGATGAAAGAGTGGAAGAGGTCATTGGTTCTATAGTATTAGTGCATCCGGTAATAAAGGATAATGCAAGTAATAAAATTAATTTAATTTTCTTCATAACAAAATACCTCAAATATATTTACACAAAAATTATAGCTAATTTAGTTTTTTGTTACAATCTTCTGTTGCTATTATTGATTTTATATTTTTAAAATGAATAGTTAGTAGAATAATACTTATGTAAATGAAAGTTTAATTAAATATTATAAATATTACGCAAAAATTAAACACTCATAAAACAATTCTAATGTGTATATAAAAAGATGTTTCATGTCTATGATTCTAAATCAATAGCCTATATATGCAATAGCGACAAAGTAGGAAGTAATGACTTTGCGTTTGATCAATAATTTTTTTCTTTTGCCACATTTGAAAGTTCCATTGTAAACTTTTTGTAAACAATTTAATTATTTTTCTTTACGAAGTCGGCACGATTGCAGCATACAATATATACAAAAATAGTGTCTTGCACTTTGGGAGGATTACTGATGGCAGAGTTTATCGCTTTTGAAAAAGTAAAAAAAACATATCGTGTTGGAGAAGTGGAAATTCACGCATTAAAAGATGCAAGTTTTTCTATAAAAAAAGGTGAAATATGCGTTATTGTAGGAGCCTCTGGTGCCGGAAAAACAACGATTTTAAATATCCTCGGCGGCATGGACACCGCTTCTGAGGGAAAAGTGTGGCTTGATAGCCGTGAAATTTCAACTTATAAAGAAAAGCAGCTTACTGCATACAGAAGAAATGAAATCGGATTTGTTTTTCAATTTTACAATTTGATTCCTAATTTGACGGCTCTTGAAAATGTGGAACTTGCGGTACAAATCTGCAAAGAACACATGGAGCCAGAGCTTGCGATTGAACTAGTTGGACTTTCAGAAAGAATGAACAATTTTCCCGCTCAGCTTTCAGGCGGGGAACAGCAACGAGTTGCTATTGCTCGTGCTCTAGCCAAAAAACCAAAACTGCTTCTTTGCGATGAGCCAACAGGTGCATTAGATTATGAGACCGGTAAAGCGATTTTGAAGTTACTTCAAGATACTTGCCGAAAGAGCGGAATGACTGTCGTTATCGTTACACATAATTCTGCTTTGTGCGATATGGCAGATCGTGTCATTAGGGTTAAAAGTGGAATGGTAGAATCGATTTCGCTCAATCCGACCCCAACGCCGATTGAAGAGATTGAGTGGTGAGTGTATGGGTGCATTATTCAAATCCGCTTTGCGGGAAATCAAAAATAGTTTAGGACGGTATTTCGCTGTTTTAATTATCATTGCGCTTGGAGTAGGATTCTTTGCGGGGCTTCGTGCTTGTCGTCCGGCGATGACAAGTACTGTTGGTGCTTATTATGATAGTCAAAGATTTTATGATTACTGCTTTGCTTCTACTGTTGGTTTTTCAAAAGACTGCGCAGATGGTTTTGAAAACGAAACGGATGTTTCTGCTGTAGAAGGAGCAATCTATGAGGATGCCTTAATATCATCTGAAAGCGGTGATGTGGCTATTCGTATCCATTCCATTACAGAAAATGTTAATCTTCCATGCCTTGTTTCCGGAAGAATGCCAAATGAAGAAAACGAATGCTTGGTAGATGCGAAATTTTTTGATGAGGACATGCTTGGAAAAACGGTAACACTTTCCGATTCAAATAACGATGAAACTTTAAAAGCCTTCACTTCTCATTCCTTTTTAATTGTTGGTAGAATCACAAGTCCTTTATATATCAATTCTAATCGTGGTAGAACTTCACTTGGAGATGGCAAAATAGAGGCCTTCCTTTTTGTAGATGAAAAATGTTTTACCGCAGACTATTACAAGGAATTGTATGTTTTGCTTAAAGATCGTAAAACTCCTTATAGTAATGATTATGATGAATTGATTTCAACTAAAAAAACTTCGCTAACCGAACTTGCCGAAGAGGAGGCTCGGTTGCGTTATGAAAAAATGGTATCCGATGCCCAGCAAGAAATTGACGATGCTAGGATAAAACTTAACGATGCAGCAACAAAAATCAAGCAGCAAAAAGACGCGGCTATAGAAGAGGCAAAAGGAATTCTTGAGGCAATGGGGCAGTCCGCCACCCCGGATAATCCGTATTATATACAAATGATGTCTCAGATCGACGAAGCCTTTGCTGAAGCGGAGAGCGAAATAGCCAATAGCGAAAAAGAACTTGCAGATGCTCAGCAAGAAATTGATTCTTTAGAACCACCGACCGTATATGCCATGACAAGAGCGGAAAATGCGGGGTATGTCGCCTTTGAGAAGGATTCTACAATCATAGAAAATATATCTATCGTTTTTCCCGCTTTCTTTTTTCTTGTTGCGGCGTTAGTGTGTGTTACGACAATGACACGGATGGTTGAAGAACAGCGAACGCAAATCGGTGTTTTGAAAGCTCTCGGATACGGAAAGGGAAAAATATATTTTAAATTTCTTTTTTATGCCGGATCTGCCGGATTGATTGGAAGTGTTTTCGGATTTTTTGTGGGAACCGTCTTGATTCCAAAGGTTTTTTGGTTTGCGTATAGTGCAATATATAATTTTTCCGACAGTCTTTTGTATTTCTTTGATCCCTTGATGTTTTCGCTTTCCATAATCATTCCGATGCTTTGTACGTTGGGAGTAACGGTTTTGTGTTGTAAAAACGCTATGCGTGAAGTTCCTGCTAGTATTTTGCGTCCCAAAACGCCGAAAAGCGGCAAACGAATTTGGATCGAACGATTGAAAATATGGAAACGCGTGAGTTTTTTACACAAAGTTTCTGTGCGAAATGTGATTCGGTATAAGCAAAGATTCTTTTTGATGATTCTTGGAATCAGCGGATGCACGGCGCTCCTTTTAGCCGGATTTGGAATAAGAGATTCAATCCAAAATGTCACCGATTATCAGTATGGTGAAATAACGCTTTACGATGGAGAAATAACCTTCCTTCAAACTATGGATGAAACAGCACAAAAGGCTTTTCTTTCTCGTCACGAGTGCATTGATTCCGCACTTTTTTCTTCAGTAGAAAACGTAGATATTACTTTTTCAGGAAAAACAAAAGATGTCAGTCTTACTGCTGTACCAGAAGGTAGTTTATCATCATTTATAAATCTGCGCAGCAACGATGTTCCAATATCATACCCTAAAGATGGCGAAATCATCCTTTGTAAAGGAATTGCTGAGAAACTCGATGTCAAATATGAAGATACTGTAACACTAAAAGATGATTCACTTCACATGATCGATGTTATCGTTTCTGGAATCTTCGATAATTATATCGGAGACTATCTTTTTGTCACCGAAGAAACGATGATAAGTCTTTCTGGTGAAGCGCCTATTAACACGGCATATTTCCGTTTCACGCAAAACGGAGAAAGAAACATTTCAGAACTTCAAGGAGATGAGCAAGTCAGTTATTTGGCTTTGAATAGCGATAAGAAAGAAAGTATTGAAACCTCTTTGTCGAGTTTAAATCTCGTGCTGCTTTTGATCATTCTTTGTGCTGGGGCATTGGCGTTTATAGTTCTTTTTAATCTTATCAATATCAACATCCGCGAACGGATACGAGAGATTGCGACAATTAAAGTGCTAGGTTTCTTTCCTAGAGAAACTGCCGCTTATGTGTTTCGAGAGGTAAATATACTTACCATTGCCGGTACATTGCTTGGACTGCTGTTTGGAAAGTTACTCCATCTTTTTGCCATGCAGCAAATAAGACCTGATGGAATGTGCTATGATATTCGCATTTCCGCGTATAGTTATCTTTTAAGTATCGCAATTACTATATTATTTGCGGTGTTTGTTCAACTGGTTATGCGAATAAGATTAAAGAAAATTAGCATGGTGGAATCACTAAAATCCGTAGAGTGAGAAGTAAATATAATCACTTTCACACGTAGTAAACAAAAGCGTGGTATAATGTAAAAAAGGAGTTGAATAGGAAATGGCTACAATACTTGTGGTTGAAGATGATCGCAATATGCGTCTTTTGACCGCTGCACGACTAAGCGATTTATATACGATTATCACTGCTAGCGATGGTGTGGAGGCTTTGGATATTCTACATAAAGGCGGTATAGATATGATTATCGCGGATATCATGATGCCACGAATGGATGGTTATGCTTTGCTTAAAATCGTCCGAGAAGAAGGTTATACAATCCCGTTTCTATTACTTACAGCTAAAGAATCAATGAACGATAAGCAACAAGGATTTTATCTTGGCGCAGACGATTATATGACAAAGCCTTTTTCAAGTGACGAATTGCTATGGCGTGTCAAGGCCCTTCTTCGCCGTTCCAATATCGCACAGAGCAAAAAAATCGAGATTGGTGGCGTAACGATTGATTCGGAAAAGTACGCGGTTTATAACACTACTCAATACATTGAGTTTCCAAAAAAAGAATTTGACTTGCTATTTAAGCTACTTTCCTATCCTGATCGCATTTTTTCAAAGGAACAACTTCTTGATAGCATTTGGGGCTTTAATGCAGAAAGCGGCGAAGAAACGATCAAGACACATATCAGTAGAATTCGTAATCGCTTAAAAGACATTACAGAATTTGGAATCATTACCATTAAGGGATTGGGCTATAAAGCAGACATACGAAAGGAGTGAATGAATTTGAATAGAAAAAAGTTATCGAGCATTACAAAACGGCTTTGGCCGCAAATGCTGATTCAAACACTCGCTGTTCTTGTTACCGCTGTTGCATCTTACATGTTTATGACATGGTTTGTGACCGATCTTTTTAATGTTACGGATACATATAGGGCGGCAGGCTTCGAGGCGCTTGGGACACTTGTGATTTTTACATTGATTTTAGTTCCTTTAAACACCATTCTTTATCGACGCCGACTTCGGGAAATTAAAACGTTATCTGAAGGAATAAGCAGCGTCGCAGATGGAAATTTTGCTACTCGCATCGACAGCACGAAGGCCGGTCAAATGAAACCGATATATGATGATTTTAACAAAATGTGCGCTGAGCTTTCGGGTGTTCAAATTCTACGAAATGATTTTATAAACAATTATTCTCATGAGTTTAAAACTCCTATCGCTTCTATTAACGGCTTTGCTTCTTTGCTTTTGGAAAAAGAACTGCCAGACGATCAAAGACGGGAATATTTACAAATAATCGTTGAGGAATCCGCACGACTATCAAATCTAGCAACTAACACCATTCTTCTTTCAAAATTGACATCTCAGCAAATCGTAACGGATACGCAAGAATATGATGTGAGTGAGCAAATACGACAATGTGCAATCATTCTTTCAAAAGAATGGCTTGATAAAAAGATGGTATTTAGCGGTGAATTTCCTCCGGCAGTATTTGTCGGGAACAAAGAACTGATGCAACACCTATGGTTAAATCTTCTCGGCAATGCCATAAAATTTACCCCTATCGGTGGTGAATTTACTGTGGAAGTTATCCCTCAAGCAGAAAGCATTACGGTAATAATTTCAGATACCGGCGAGGGTATGAGTGAAGAAACGCTAGCGCATCTATTTGATCCGTATTATCAAGGCGATGCCTCCCATTCTAGACATGGTTTAGGATTGGGGCTATCTATTTCAAAGCGGATTGTCGAGTTATGCGGTGGTGAAATTTCAGTACAAAGTAAGTTAAATACTGGCAGTAAATTCACAGTTGTATTACCTGTTAAGTAATCTCATTTTAGTAATAAGTTTAAGCAAGCTGTGATTGCGTAACAAAGACATTTTCGATAGTTTAATGATCAATATTATCGATTTAATAACGTGTAAATAAAATTTTAATGCTTTAAAATATGAAATCGCTATTGGCAAAACACGAAAAAATGATATATTAAATATGTTTTAGGAAACAATCGAAGATAAATTGCGGGAAATTTAATTATTTTAAACGCACTTAAAGGAATAATATTAAAATTACAGTAAAAGGAGTTAAGCATTTATGAAAATAATACATTGTGGGGATTTACATCTAGGATCTTCTTTAAAATCGATATGTGATAATAAAGAAGAAAGAAGAAAAGAAATCGGCAATGCATTTGTTAAATTGATCGCTTATGCAATCGAAAATGGTATCTATAATGTAATTTTATCCGGTGATGTTTTCGATAAAGATATGCCAATATCAACTGACAAAAACTTTTTTTATTCTCTGATTAAACAGCATCCTGAAATTACTTTTTATTATCTAAAAGGTGATCACGATAATAAAACATCGATAATAGAAGAATATGAAAATCTCAAAACTTTCAGCGATCAAGGTTGGACATATTATAATATAGACAATATAACAATCTGTGGATTAGAAATAACTGACAATAATCGCGAAATCTTATATAACGATTTAATTTTAAATCCGAATAGAATCAATATTGTTGTTTTACATGGTGATATCAACAAAGATCTCGATTTGCGTAGATTAGCCAATCGGAATATTGATTATCTAGCTTTGGGTCATCTTCATTGCTATAAACAAATAGCTTTGGATGATCGCGGTACGGCTATTTATTGTGGCTGTTTAGAAGGACGAAACTTTAATGAAACGGGTAGTAAAGGTTTTGTGCTTTTAGATATTGATGATCAGCAAATTAAGCCTCAATTTATTAAAAACTCGATACGAGAAATTTACCTAAAAACGATTACCTTCAATAATATGACTTCTTTACATGAAGCTATCACGTATATTCAAGAACAATTAAGAGAGATTAACTCCAATTCTATAATTCGGCTGTCTTTAAAAGGGAAAGTCACTTTTAATCCCGAAGAATTAGATTGCATTAAAAATGTATTTAATTTTTATTATTTTGAAATTATCAATGAAGTTACTAAAAGTATAGATATAGCAAATTATGCACATGATTTGTCACTAAAAGGGGAATTTGTCCGACTAGTTTTAAATGATGCTTCTTTGGATGATAGTCAAAAAGAAAAAATTTTAATGTATGGTTTAAAGTTTTTGGATAATGAAAAGGATATCAATATATGAAAATAATATCATGTTATATTAAAGGCTTTGGCCTTTTTAGCAATAAAGAATTAACTTTCAATGATGGATTAAATTGCTTGTATGAAATTAACGGACAAGGAAAAACGACCTTGGCTAGTTTTATTAAAGCGATGTTATATGGTATGGAATCGTATTGGGAGAATTGTAAGGATTTTAGAGATCGTAAGCACTATAAACCTTTTAACAGTACTTCTTATGGTGGTAATTTAATTTTTGCTCACGACAATAAAACTTACCGAGTAGAAAGAACTTTTGACACTAAAAGACAAGAAAAAGATGTTGTGAATATCTATGTTAACGATGTAAAAAAAGTTTTTGATAAAGAAATTGGAGAAGCCATACTGCAACTTGATAAGGATACTTTTGAAAGATTAATGTATATTACTTCTGCTGATATTAAAATTGAATCTAGCAGTAACATAAAAAAGCATTTAAATAATATCATTGACGGTACTGACGAAAGTTTCAATTATGAAGATATTTATAAAAATGTTCTTTACCATAAAAACAAATATATCAGGACTAAAAATTCTTTAATTCCGGAAGAACAAGAAAAAAGTAAGAAATTATTACAAGAAATTAAAAACACTGAAGTTGTTGAAAAAGATTTAGAGTTAAAATATCAAGCATATAATGAATTTATTAAGCTAAGAGAAGAATTAAATTTTAAAGTCCAAAAACAGGCTTATTACGAAGCTTATTATACAAATATCGAAAAACTTCAAGAAAGTAAAAATCGTTTGGCGAGTATAATTAATAATTATCCTAATTCTTATCCGAAAGAGGATGAGATAAATTCTTTAAAAAATGCCACTCAGAAAATAGAACAATTACAAAACGATGAGTTTTTTGAAAACGTCATATCAGAGGAACAATTAACTAAAGCACTTGCCACTAAAGACAAATATTCTAATGGGTTTCCTACTGAAGACGAGACCAATAATTTACTTAAATTATTTGACGAAAAAGAACAAATCGAGAAAAATCTCTTATTAAATAGTTACGATGAAACTAAATTAAATTATTATCAAACATTACCTTTAGATGAAATTTCTATTCATAAATTAATTACTCAATATGAACAATATAAATTAATCGCAGGCAATTTATCATCCTATCAAGAAGAAATAAAGATTAAAAACGATGACACTTCAAATACTAAACTGACTAATAAACTTTTGGTAATTGCATTGATATTGCTATTATTTGTAGTAGTTGGTGGTATGGGATTGATCTTTCGATTTCAAATTCCGGGTATTATTGTAACTATCTTAGGTCTACTTGGGTTAGTTGTTGTCGGCTTTATTTATTTAAGCAAAAAAATAGATAGTAAAAATAACCATTATGCATTGAACGAAAAAACCGATAACTTAAATCTAGACTTATATAAGAAGATAAATGAAACGATTAAACAATATGGTAATTTTAATAATTTAAAAGACGGCTATGATACCATAATTGCTTTTTGGAACGACTATCGTAGTATTTTAGAAAAAAAGAATGCAAAGGAAAGATATTTAAAGCAAGAAAATGACAACAACAAGCAAATCGAAAACATTCTTTTAAAATATCATATTGATGAAAAGGTTAATTCTTATAAGGAATTAGAACAATTTATTAATATTCAAAAAGATATTTTGGAGCGATTAAAACAATATCAAAATATTAAAGATAAAAAAGAAAGCAAACTACAAGAATGTCAAAACACCATTTCTAAAATATACATGAAATATGCTTTAGGTAATAAAACTGTTGCGGAAATCATCGATGATTGTAACAACATTAAAATGTTGCAAACAAGTATCGTTAATGATGAAAAAGAATTAGATCTTTATCGAAAAAAATATCATATAGAAGATAATTTGGAAAAAATTGATTTTAAAGCCGATTTAGCGGAGATTAATAAGAAAATCGAAGATATCAAGGTTCAAATAAATGATGACGAAGATAAGATTGCTAGTCTTGATAAACAAGAAAAAGAATATATACTAAGTTTACAAAAAATAGAAAAATATAGCCAAAATGTTGAAGTTTTAGAGCATATTGCTAATTATCTAAATCAAGCACAAGTAAATCTCGATCAAAAATATGTTCGACCAATTAAGGAAAGATTTGAAGAATATATGAAAGTTTTACAAGAAGTAACTAACTTCTCCATTGATATTGATATGGATTTTGAAGCGCAGTTAAAGATTAAAGGAGAAACTAAACTCATCGATTATTTAAGTTCGGCTCAACAATATATGTGTTCTTTATGTTTGCGCTTGGCTTTAGCTGATAGTATATATGATGGTGAAATACCTTTTATTATTATGGATGATCCTTTTGTTTACCTTGATGCGAATAATTTACAACGAGTTAGTACTTTACTAAAGAAAGTCTTAAATAACAAGCAAATTATTTATTTAACTTGCCATGAAAGCAGAAAAATAGCAATATAAACTATTAAGATATATTATTCTTGACCACTAAGGTTTATGACTTTGGTGGTTTTTATTTTATTTGGTACATTACTAATTTTTTACGTTAAATCAACTAGAATGATCCCTAAATATTAATGATTTCTTTGTAATGGTTAAATCATAAAAATATTTTTAAATTGAGAGTAAAACAAAAATTCAAATAATGTTAAAAATAATGAATAAATTAAACGCTTTTTTAACGGTTTAAAGAATAAAATTAACATTAAGCTTATTTTCATATTAAGTAAGTAAATATCTAAGGAGGAAAACATGAAAAAAGCAAAACTTTTAATAGCGATGATGTTAATAAGTTGCTTAGCATCATGCAATGGCAATTCAAACTTGAACTCGACAGATAGTCAAGATAAAGGATCGACTTCAGAGTCGTCTGAACTAGAAGTCACTTCATCGGATGCCTCGACGAATAATCAAAGTGAAGGATCGTCTCAAGGAGAAACGGCATCATCAGAAGTTTCATCGGACTCTCAAAGTGGAGGATCGAGCCAAGGAAGTACAAGTGATGCAACTGTCAGTGAAAGTGAATGGCAAGAAATATTTGACGGATTTACTACTACAAATGCGACATGTACAAGAGTTGTTGGAACAAGCACTATGTCTCTTAAAGTAGAATCGGCGACCAAAGTACATTTAATCACTAACGACACTAAAGATGATAATCCTTATGCTGAAAACATTCTTGATAAAGAAGGAAACAATTACTATATTTATGCAAGAGCGAATAGTACTGATAAATTTACAAGAACTTCAGTAGATGAAACTTCCTTTACTTCTCGTATAAATTCATTTGCCGGTCCGGTGCTTCAAATTAATCAAATGTTTGAAAGTTATGAATTAAAAGGTATGTATGAAAATTTTGAATTTGATGATGCCCAAGGTGCATATGTGGCAACAATTTCATACACACCGGTGCCAACTGTCACTACCACGGTCGATTTAATTGTCAAATTTGCTGATAAAAATCTCACATATGTCTCTGTTGCTACTCCGCAAGCTTCATCTGACGGTAGCAGTGGTACTATGGAATATAGTGATTTTGGAACCACCACGGTTACCATTCCGACTGATTTTAATGAAAATAGCGGTACTGATACTTCTAATAAAATCACTGAAACTGAATGGCAGGAAATTTTCGATGGTTTTACTATCAGTAATGGTACCTTAATAGCTCATGCAAACTATGAAGGAAGTGGTATAGAGATGACTATTGAAGCTGAAACACCTACGAAAATTCATCTAATTAGTTCTACCACTTTTGGCGATAGAGAATCTTATACTGAAAATATTTTATATAAAGATGGAGATGATTATTATATTTATGCTAGAGAAAATGCTGAAGATAAATATACAAGAACTTCTGTAGATGAGGAAACATTTAACAACAGATTAAATTCATCTGCTAGTGCGCTTTTAGCGCTAAGTGCACAACTTGAAATGCTTCAAATCAAAGACAACTTTGAGCAATTTACCTATGACAATGCTCAAAAAGCATATGTCGGAACACTTGTCGCTCCTGCTCAATATAATGAAATGACATTGAATGTTGTCATTAAATTCGAGAATAATTCACTGGTTTCTTTAGTTTGTGCGAGTGAAGATAATACAAGTGTTTCAACGTATAGTAATTTTGGAACAACAACCGTAGATTTACCTGCTGAATTTAATTAAAAATTTTTGTGCAATTTTCCCTTTGAAATTTTTCAAAGGGATTTTTTTTTTAACTAGGAAATTGTATTTTAATGAAAAAGACAAAAAAGGACACAAAGATGAGTTGCAAATATAAAAAATA
>CANQWG010000016.1 GCA_947627505.1 uncultured Bacilli bacterium
ATTAATTTATTAATATTACAAGTCACAACTCTTATTTTTTTATCGAAAGATTTATAGTGCTAAAGTCGAAAGATGGGATTAAAGGCTCAATTTCTTCTTTTATTTTTTCTAAGAATTCGTTCAATCTGTATCCTCCTAAAAAACAAAGAGCGGGTTTTCCCACTCTTAAAAACGTATTGAGTTGAAAGCATGGTCTTTTAAAAGCCTAAATTCTTATTAAAAGCTTACACGCAAATTTATTTTATTAGTATTATATGTCATTTGTCAATTTAATTGTAAAATTTATATAATTTTAAAAATCGATCTATAATCGTCTTTTTAATAAATCAAAATATTTTGGTGATTATTTAGAAAAGTTACATGAAAAGATTTGCATAATAAAATATTTAATGATAAACTATCAAAGTATGCGAAACTGACGTATCAAATTTTAAGGAGGTATGAAGAATGTCAAGAGTTTGTCCAGTTACTGGAAAAGGACCACTTAGTGGCAATAAGCGCTCCCACTCCTTAATCGCGACCCGCCGGAGATGGAATGTTAACTTACAGCGCGTTAAAGTCGAAGTTGACGGCCGCGTCATGACAGTTAGAATGTCTGCCCGCGCGATTAAGACCCTAAACAAAACACAAAAAGCTCAATAATTAAGTAATTTAAAAAGTTAGCGATCGGCTAACTTTTTTTATATAAAACTATAAATCGTCAAAATCACAATAAATATTTCAGTAAAAATAAAATAGATCCACTCGCTTATCGCATATAGATTATATTTTTTTCTGCGCAGTGTTTCTGTATCTCCTTCTTTATTTCTTTCAAGCTTCCACCATTCACTCAACAAAGGAACAATAAGAATGACTAGTAAAAAGCCCCCGATAACAAAAGATACAACCGCCAATGAAATATCAAAAATATGATATGGATCAATAAGGACATAGTATCCTAAAAAAAGAAAATCAAACAATTGTAACACCATATAGCAACTGCTAGCGATAAAATGCAAACGATATTGGCGAAAATCAACCATAAAAGTTGCCATCCAAAAAAGCATAGTTAAAACGATAAGCACTGCTTCCACATAAGCTTGTTTAATCACAAGTGGAAAAACGAACACGTTAAAAGCAAATAAGACTACACTTCCGGAAAAAAGCGCCATTACCATTCGATACACAAAATTAAAATGAAATCCTGGATTGTTTTGCAATTCAAAAGGAAAACATCTCAAAAAATTAAAATTTTTCTTTTCCGTTTGACGATAATTAAGAACTCCAATAAGCATCATCGAAACTAGAATCAAACAAGTTACAATACCATTAAATAAAATAACCATAGTTAATCTCTGCTTTCTATCAAAAGAACTCCGCCGCTTTCTACAATTATAGAAGCCCACTCTCCTTCGATTTCATTCGATAAGACCAAAGTTTCGTCAAAATTAATTTCCCGCTCTTTTAAAGGATACGCAACACTAGCTAAAGTGATGTTAGCTTTCGGGAAAGCAAAAATTCCAAAATAGCGATAATTTTCCTTTTTCAATCGATATTCGCCATTAGGCCAATAACGAAGACGATTGTGATCATCTTCAAGAAAAACTTTAAGCGGATAATATTTTTTTAAGCACAATACAAGGCTATAAATATGGTCAAAGCGACCCTTAAAATCATTGAGGATTATCACTTCGTCAAAATTTAACTTTTGCGCTAAAATTATGGCCATCTCCGAATCTGAGTAATCTTTATTTGAAGGCAATATCGTAACTTGATCTTTTTTTACGACTTGATAGACGTTCAAAAGATCATAACTGTCAAAATCCCCGATTACTTTAAAAGGAACAATGCCTTTTTTAGTTAATTTTTCAATGCCGCCTTCAACCGCGATAAAAGGAAAGTCACGATATTGATCAATTAATCTTTCGCTTGAAAAAGCAGTCACAATAATTACTCTATTCATTTAATTAATTTTCTAACGTTTTCTTTTATATCGTTAGCACCGAAGATGTATGAACCGCTGACTAATATATCTGCGCCGCTTTGAATGCACCTTGGAGCCGTCGTATCGTTAATTCCACCATCAACTTCTATTAAACACGATAAGTTGTGATTATCGATGAATTCTCTTAACTCACTTATTTTATTCAAAGATTCTTCAATGAAACTTTGACCTCCAAAACCCGGTTCAACCGACATTACAAGGACCAAATCAATTTGATTTAAATATGGTAAAATCTCTTTTACAGCGGTTTTGGGTTTCAATGAAATTCCTACTTTTAATCCTCGTTCGTGAATTCTTAAAATCAATTTTTCAATCTCGTCTTCGTTAACCGCCTCAAGATGAAAAGTGATGATATCGGCTCCCGCATCCATAAAAGCATCTAAATATCTAGCGACGTTTTCAATCATCAAATGAACGTCATTAATCAAATGATGTTTCTTGGCAATAGCTTTTAAAACCGGAACACCAAAACTGATGTTGTTAACAAAGTGACCATCCATTACATCAAAATGTAAATAAGTAGCTTCAGTTTCTGCGACACGGGTGATTTCTTGTTCTAAGTTCCAGAAATCAGCCGCTAAAATCGAAGGAGCAACAGCGATATTTCTTTTCATTGATAACGATCCTTTCTATATGGTAAATCTTTCAGTAAAGTTAAGTAATTTTGATAGTGTTCTTTTGAGATCTTTCCGTTTTGTAAATGTTCTTTAACTTTGCAGTTCTTTTCATTTTGATGCAGGCAATCGGTAAAATAACATTCATTAACATAGTGAGAAAATGATGGAAAATGTCTTGCTAAATCTTCTTTAAAGCACTGTAATTCCAAGGAAGAAAAACCTGGTGTATCTGCTAAATATCCTTCTCCGTAAGGAAAAATTACCACTTCTTTAGTCTGATGCTTACCTCTACCTAAAGCTAAGGAATATTCTCCCACTGCTCGATTGTAATTTGGATCAATAAGGTTAATTAAACTCGATTTTCCCACTCCGGTTTGCCCGATGAAAGCGACAGTTTTGTCTTTCATCATCGCCTTTATTTCCTTTAAGCCTTCCTGTGTCTTTTTGCTATATCGTATTACTTTATAACCTAACGATTGATAAGAATCTACTATCGTAACTATACTATCTTCTTTAACTAAATCATATTTGCTGAGAATAATCACGGCTTCAACATTATTCAAAGAAAGCATCGATAGAAACTTATCAAGCAACAAAGATGAAAAATCCGGCTCTTTTAAAGAGGTCACTACAAATGCAAAATCAAGGTTGGCAATAGTAGGACGAATAAGGACATTTTTTCGCTCCTTAATTTGAACGATCATGTTCTCATCATCAAGGATAACTTGATCGCCAACCAATGGTTTTTTATTGTGATGACGAAAGATTCCTCTTGGTTTGCAAGTAACGATCGTTTTTTGACTATTTAAGATGCGATAAGTTCCACCGCTTACCGCTAAAACTTTACCTTCCATTTTCATTTTTTATGTGAAAATAATCGTTTGAAGAATGATTGTTTTTGAATTATTGAAGGATTGCGCAAAATTCTTTCGATATCCACGCGCATTTCAAACGCACTTTGGTAGCGATCGGAAGGATCTTTGCGACAAGCTTTTTCAATTATTTTTTCAATAATTGTCGGAGTCTTAGGATTGTATTTTTTCGGTGACGGAAACTTTTCTTTTATATGCTTTAAAGCTACAGTAACCGCCGATTCATCGTCAAAAGGAACACGTCCCGTGATAAGTTCAAAGAAAGTAATTCCTAAAGCATAAACATCCGATTGAGGCGAAGCTTGCGATTCACCTTTTGAAATTTCCGGAGCCAAATAATGGACAGAACCAACGACTACTTCGCTTCGAGTAATTCGCGCATCATGTTGAAAAGTAGCAATGCCAAAATCCCCAAGTTTAATAGTTCCATCCGCCATAATGAAAACATTTTGCGGTTTGATATCGCGATGAATCACTCCGTGTTCGTGAGCATGAAGAACCGCGGAACACAACTGATACATGATATCGCAAGCTTCCATTGAAGAAAATTTGCCACGCACGTTCAACGCTTCTTTTAAAGTTTGACCTTTGACAAGTTCGGTCACCATATAGGGTCTCCCTTCATGAGTCCCCAAATTGATGACCCGAACAATATTTTGGTGATTTAAGCTTGCTGCCGCTCGTGCTTCACGCTCAAAACGCGTCAAATTAACCGGATTTTTCATCGTTTCTTCTTTGATGATCTTGATTGCTACATCTTTTTTTGTAATTAAATCCTCTGCCGCGTAAACAATCGCCATTCCGCCTTCGCCTAATATGGTTTTAATCTTATATCTCTCATCAATAATATCGCCTAGTTTCATCAGTTTGCCTCCCATAAAACAACCGTTATATTATCTTTACCGCCACACTTATTGGCCAAAGAAATCAATCTTTCGCATTTTTCCTCCAAAGGTACCGATTCCTTTATTACTTTAAGAATTTTTTCTTCGTTTACTTCATTATAAAGTCCATCGGAGCAAAGCAATAAATAGTCGAAATCAAGATCAAACACTTTCATTTGAATAGTCATACATGGATAAGTGCCAAGGGCATTGGTCAATACATGCTTTTTAGGATGTGTTTTCATTTCCTCTTTAGTGATTTTACCAGTCTTATAAAGAAACTGAACGTAGGTTTCGTCATCACTCAATTGCGCGATGTTTTCTTTGATTCCATAGATCCTTGAATCACCGACATTGGCCATCACTAGCTTATCTTTAACAATTAACCCGGCGACAACTGTCGTCCCCATATCATGATAAAGAGGATTTTCTTCACCCATTTTATTGATCAATTGATTGGCATTTTTTATGGTATTTTTCAGCCATCGGTAAGCTACAAGAAAATTTTTGAAATTTTTTTTCTTTTCGAATTTTTTGGCAATAAACTCTGCCGCTTTTGATGAAGCTAATTTTCCATATTGATGACCACCCATACCATCTAAAACTAGAAGCAAGATATCACCTGATTCATTCTTTTTGGCTAAGGCTTGATCTTCATTTACCTTACGAATTTTTCCGACATCCGTTTTAAATACGCATTTCATAGGATTTTCTCCTGCTTAGCCCGAAGTTGACCACAGGCAGCATCGATATCAGCACCGAATTCTTTTCTAATGGTACAATTGACTCCGTTTTTTATTAAACGATCCATAAAAGCTTTAGCATTTTTGGAACGTTTAAACTCATTTTCAGTAACTTCATTGTATGGAATTAAATTAACATAAGCAAATGTCGGTTTTATCAATTCGCTCAATTCATCCGCATCTTGTAAAGAATCATTAACCCCATCCAATAATATATATTCATACGTCACTCTCCGCGAAGCATCAGCGATATATTGCTTTACCGCTTCGATCAGCACTTTTAAAGGATAAGCACGGTTGATCTTCATCAATTTTGAGCGCAAAGTATCGTTAGGAGCGTGGAGTGAAATGGCTAAGTTAACCTGCAAGCCTTCTTGACCATAGCGAATAATTTTATCGGGAATACCGCATGTCGAAACGGTAATATGACGTGCGCCGATTGCAAAAGCCTTCTGATTATTGACAATTTTTATAAAATCGATGACATTTTCATAATTATCAAATGGTTCACCGGTTCCCATAACCACAATGTGTGTTACTCGTTCTCCGTTTTCTTCACAAAGAATATCATTGACACAAAGCACTTCTCCAACCATTTCGTCTATGGTCAAATTACGAGATTTTTTAAGTAAACCTGAAGCGCAAAAAGAACAGCCCATGTTACATCCGACCTGTGAAGACACACAAATCACGTTACCATAATTGTAACGCATCAATACTGTTTCGACTTTTGCACCGTCTTCCATTTCCAAAAGAAGTTTGATGGTGCCATCTTTAGCATTTTGTCGCAAAAAGACTTTCGGTTTCAGCAAGCAAAATTTTTGCTTTAAAACTTCCCGAAAACTTTTCGAGACATCGCTCATTTCATCAAAAGTAGTCGCCTTTTTTTCATAAATCCAAGTAAACAATTGAGTTGCACGATATTTTTTTTGTCCTTCAAGAAGCATCAGCTCCTCGAGCTTTTCCAAAGTAAGTCCATATAAATTTATCATTATTCATTTTTTCCTGTTTTTTTAAGCTTGGCATAGTAGAAACCATCGCAGAAATATTCGTATGGGAAGACTTGTCTTTCCTCTACTAGGGCGAATTCTGGATGGTTAGTTAAAAATTCTTCGATGATCTTAACAGATTCCTTTTTATTCATCGTTTTGACCATGTAAAGAAGAAGACCTTCATCTTTGATAAACGTCGCGGTTTCTTCCAATAATTTTCTTTGATTATCGATAATTCCATCTAAATCTTCTCGCTTTAAAGTCAATAAAATATCCGGACTTCTTCTGATTAATCCTAATTCAGAAGAAGGCGCCAGTAATAACATTTTATCTAAACTATTAGGCTCAATATGAGTAATCAAAAGATTAGGCGACGCTTCTTCAAAAGCATAAATCGAGCGAAGACCGAAACGGCGAATCATATTGCGCGTCACATTCAAATCGTTGATGTTTGTAAGACAAGTGTTGATTCTTCCCATATCATTCATCATCAACGCCAAATCGCAAGCCATAATACCTTTAGCATCACCATAAACAAACACTTTTTCACCATCTAAAGGTTCTAATTGATCGATAGCAAATTGATTGGATTCATCCATCATGAAATACTCATTGTCTTTGAAAGCCTCATATTCAATAAGCTTAGTTTTACCACCATAACGCATGGATAGTGAACCTAATTTCCCAAGCGTGAAATCGCTATTGTTGTTAACGACATCAAAAACATTAGTTTTAAGGGGATTAACGCTCAAAGATAACTTTACCGCTTTTCGCGAAGAGGCCAAAGATTTAAAAGTGTGCTTAATGCCAAAATGTTTGATTAACATTCGCACAATCCATTCAGGATAAGCGTATTTCAATGCCATCTTTTTGGCAAAAGCTTTTTCATATTTTTCCGGTATTGGAGTAGGCTCAGCCTTGATGCTTAATAAAAAATTCATAGCTTCATCGACATCAAAATCAAGACTTTTATTTTCTTTATATGCGGTTAGAAATTCTTTTACGGCACTTTCATCGACATTCTTTACGTAGCGAAGAGCTGCCAAACTGACGATAAGGGCATCTTTAATTGTCTCGTCTTTTTCAAAGAAGTGAGAATTGATTTCCCAAAAAAGGAAATGATAGCAATTTATAACGCTTTTTAGAGTTCCCTTGAGTTTATCGAGTTCATCGCTATCTAACTCTAAAGTATTGATTTTTTTGTTAATAACGTTAGTGAAAGATATTTCCTTGTTTTTGATAGCCTCTAAATAAGTAACCGCTTCATTTAAAAATTGCATATTTCTCAACTCCTTATTTTGATCAATCAATGATGTTTACAATCGCATTCGCAATTGTCATCATCGCAATCATGCTCACAATCGCAACTCTCATCATCGCAACAGTGATGGTGTTTATGCTCACTATGTTTATCAAAATTTTGAAAGATGTTTCCGGTAAAGATTTCTTGTTCTTCACCTTCATTTGAATCATTCTCGTCATATTCGACGATATTTTTTTCATCCATAAATCGCGGATAATCTTCATCGATGCGTTCATAGATATTTTCTTCTTTCACATATATAAAATAACAAAGCGTGTGTACCGAAAAATCTTGACTCGCAGATAAAACATAATCCGCAACTACTTTTTCATATTGTCGATAACATTCGGGAAGTTCAAATTTAATAACCAACTGGTAGGTAGTTTGGTCGACTCCTTGATGAAATACTAAAGATTCCAAAGCCGTAGTAATGATATCTTCGGAGCGTACATGAAATAAAGAAGCTAATTTGCTATGAATTTCACGGTCAAATTCTCCGGCAAGATAAATATCAATACCTTTTAACGTAACATTTATCATGGTAGTATCTCCTTGTTTTTATTATCGTGCAATTTATCTTATTTTACAAGTAAAATAAATCATCACTAGTAGTCATCGTATGGATCGATGTTAATCGATAAAGTACAATCGCTTCTTTTAGAAATTATCTCATTCAATTCTTCAAGAACTGATTTAACTTCTTTCTCTGTTTTATACTTCAATAGAATATTTCGTCGATAATGTCCGTTCAAACGCAAAATAAAAGGTTCGCTCGGTCCCACAATCAAAACTTTTTTATTTTCAAATTTAACTTCCAAAAATGATATCACATCATAAACACGTTCCATCAAAATTTCTTCTTTAGTCGCGCTTAGCGTCAAAAGCGTCAAATATGTAAAAGGCGGATCTTGATGCAATTTTCTACGGATCATTTCTTCATTAAAAAATCTTTCGTAATCTTGTGTACTTGAAGCATAAATCGCATAATTACGCGGATTATTAGTTTGAATTATCGCTTCTCCCACTTTATCTTTACGCCCCGCTCTTCCGATAGCTTGAGTAATTAAAGCAAAAGTTTTTTCACCCGCTCGATAAGATGGTAACGCTAGAGTTAAATCCGCCAAAACGACACCTACCAAAGTGACGTTTTCAAAGTCGTGTCCTTTGGCAATCATTTGGGTACCAATCAAAATATCGATTTTTTGTTCGCTGAATTCATCAAGAATTCTTTTAATGTTATTTTTTAATCTTCCGACATCACTATCAAGCCGCGCACATTTTGCATCGGGAAATAAACGCGCCACTTCTTTTTCGACACGTTCAGTGCCAAATCCGGTTTTAGAAAGATAAGGCGAATGACACTTAGGACATTCTTCGATCATTTCTCTTTCATATCCGCAATGATGGCATTTTAAAATCTGCTCTTGATGATGATAGGTTAGTGGGATATCACATTCGGGGCATTTGATCACATGTCCGCATTTTCGGCAAGAGATATAGGTAAAATAACCACGGCGATTTACTAAAAGGATAACCTGCTCTTTTTTTTGTAAGCGATCTTTGATTTTTTCTCGAAGAATCTTAGAAAAAATCACCGATTCACGATCGATATTTTTAGAATTCAACATATCGACAATTTCAGCGTGCGGTAAATCTTGATTATTGATTCTCCGCGTTAAACGAAGATGGTGATAAATTCCCCGCATTGCTCGCACTCTAGTTTCTAAAGATGGCGTTGCGGATCCAAACACAACTTTGCAATTACAGATTTCGCTGCGCATTATAGAAACCTTGTTTACATGATAAAATGGAGCGTTATCTTGTTTGTATGTTTCAGAATGTTCTTCATCGATAATGATAAGGCCTAAATTTTGAAGCGGAGCAAAAATCGCACTTCTAGCTCCGATCACTAAGTTAACTTCGCCTTTAGCGATCCGGCGATATTCGTCATATTTTTCACCATCGCTTAATTCGCTATGTAAAACGGCAAGATTTTTAAATCGTGCTTGAAACTGGCGTATAGTTTTCGCGGTTAACGCAATTTCCGGAACAAGCATCAAAACGCTTTGACCACGATTTAAAATTTCTTTTGCAACATGCAAATAAACTTCGGTTTTTCCGGATCCAGTCACCCCTTCAAGCAAAAACACTTTATCATTAGATTCTAAAATTTGCTTTACCGCTTCACTTTGTTCTTCATTCAATTTTTTTTCTTCTTCATAATCGATATTATCTAATTGGAACCTAGTTACTTCTTGTTTAAACACTCGCACTCTCTTTTTTTCAAGCAAGCCTTTTAAAGCCGTGGTTTTTATCGTTTTTTTCTTAATTGGTTGATTCAATGATTTTAACTCTAAAAGCAAGGAAGCTTGTTTAGGTGTAAGGCCAAGCGTAGAATCATTTACAATTTCAACCATCAGTTCATAAGCGATTTTCGGTTTACTCAAAGAAGAGACCTTAGGTTTAAGTGAAGGCGGTAACATCGTTTGATAAACGGAAATCAAACTACATAAATAATATGAAGAAATCTTATTGGCTAATTCTAATAATTCATCATTAAATAATGGCTTTTCGTCAATAACACTGATGATTTCTTTGACTTCAAATCCCATTTTTCTTTTATATTCTTCAAGATTTTCTGAAACTTTATAAACTTGATTGACAAAGCCGATGATTTTTTTACTAGCAAAAGGAACTAAAACCCGCACTCCTTTAAGAATTGATAAATCACCCAAATAAGCATAAGAAAAAGGACGATTTAAACTTGCTGTTCCATATTCGATTAAAACTTCTAAGATCAACAAGATTGTCGCCCCCTTTTTTATTTATTTAATTCGGTTTTCGATGATTTTAACGATTTCTCTAGCCGCTTCTTTAACATTGCGATTAAGCACAGTATATTGGTAATTTTTCTTTAACCCCATCTCTCTTTTGGCTTTTCCTAATCGTTCTTGAATAATATCTTCCGGTTCGCTGCGCCGTCCTCTGATTCTTTTTTCAAGTTCCGTTAGAGATGGTGGTAAGAGGAAAATGGAAATCACTTCATCGTCAGGATATTTACTTAAAACTTGTTTGGCTCCTTCGACTTCAATTTCTAAGAAAACGTTTTTCCCTTCATCACGCAATTGTTCAACATAATTGCGCGGTGTCCCATAATAATTTCCGACAAAAGTCGCATGTTCTAAAAAATTATCTTTTTTTAAATTTTCCAAGAAGGTTTCTTCACTTACAAAAAAATAATCTTCTCCGTCTTTTTCGTGAGCTCTAGGGGTTCTAGTAGTCATCGAGATAGAATAAGCAAGATTTAAATTTTTATTTTTGAACACTTCTTTTCTGACAGTTCCTTTTCCCACTCCAGAGGGACCAGAAAGAACAATCAATAAGCCTCGATTCATTTTTATCTCCTTAAAATACACAAAATATTATATCTTTTTAATAGTTTAGAAATCAATCGCTTATCGCTCTTTAAAATCTTTTCTTTTATTCATGCGCATTGAAGAGTAAAATAATAAATGGTGATTTGATGTCAATTTCATGTTATTGCTTAAATAAATTAACCACATTATACGCCGCTTCTTTTATCGGTGCTAAAATCAACTCTATTCAACCGATCGATAACAACGATTATGCTTTTAATTGTTATAATAAGAAAATTTTGCAATTAATCATTTCCTTAAATCCCGGATTCCCGATTATTTTGTCAAAAGAAAATGCAAACAATTTAATCATGCCCAGCGATGCTTTTACCCTTTCTTTAAAAAAATACGTTGAACACGGCACTATCGAAGAGATGTACGCTTTATCAAACGATCGAATAATCACTTTAGTTATCAATAAAACAACGCCGTCTTTTTTTAAAATAAAATCGAAAATAATTATTGAATTAATTCCTTATCGTGCAAATATTTTAATTTTAGATCAAGATGATACGATTATTGATGCTAAGAAAAAAACCGATTTAGCCGCTAAACGAATCGTGATGAGAGGAATCAAATATACTTTTCCTCCAGTCAATGAAAAGGAAGACCCTCTTTCCTTAATGTTTACAAAAAACGAAAAAGAAAATTTAATCGATTGTAACGATTCGTCTTCAATCATCGAGGTCATTAAGCAAAGTCAAAATTTTTATTTCGATGGCAAAGATATTGTCGCTTATAAATATAACGATAATTTCAAAGAAATCGATCCTTTAAACAGCGCTTCAATTATTGAAGAAAAATTGGAATCCGATCATAAAGGAACCACTTATCACGATCTTTTGAAATTGATTAAAAGCAAAAAAAAGTCGCTTAATAAAAAAATTCAAACATTGCAAAAAGAAAGAATCACTTATCAAGAACATCTACATTACAATGAAATCGGTAATTTGCTTTTAACTTACTATGACCAATATATTGATGGCAGTTCTTTACTCAACATCGAAGAAATTGAAATAAAATTGGATCCTCGTTTGAACTTATATCAGAATGCCGAACGCTATTTCAAATTATATCGAAAGGCTAAAACCGGTTTATCAATGATCGATGAACAAATAAAAAAAGCTGAAGACGAACTAGATTATTGGGAAGAAAAAGAATCTGAAATCATTAATAGCAACGATGATGACATCTTAGAAGTAATGGAAGAATTGGAACAAGATGGACATTTGAAAGCGCAACGAAAACATCATCATAGCCAAAATTTAAAACCAAACATTCATCTTTTAAAAAGAGAACAGCAACCGACAATCGGTATAGGTTTCACCGCTAAACAAAATGAACATCTAACCTTTACGATGGCTCATAAAGACGATCATTTTTTTCATATCAAAGATCGTCATGGACCGCATGTGATTGTTTTTGATTCGAACCCGGACAATGAAACATTGCTTTTAGCCGTCGAAGCGAGTATTTATTTTGCAGGTTTTCGTGATGGCGACGTGATGCACGCCATAAAAAGCGATGTAAAAAAAGCGTCTCCACGTGGACGCGTCAACATTTTAAAATATGATTTGATTACGATTCACGCTATTCGTGAAAGTAGCGTTAATTTATTCAAGAAATTAAAATAATTCATTCACTTACTTCAATTAATTGGTCTAAAGCAGTCGTAAAGTTCGTAAAATGCGGTTCTCCAACTAAAACTTCGCCATCTACAAAAAAATACAAATAAGGCGTATACGGACCTCCGCCTTGATCATCATATGGACGATATTTGCTATTTGCCGTGACATTTGAAAGGCGAATCAATTCATTTTTAGAAAGAATTTCGATGTTTATTTGATAAATCGCAAATTCTTTTTCAGAAAGATAGCCATTTAAATAATCATTTTTTGCGACTTCACAAGCACTGCATGATTCAGCATAATAAAGAATTACGAAATCTTCTTTGTTATTGACTTTATTTTCATATTCGCCGATTGTCACGTCTTGATATTGAATTTCACTATTATGATAAACGATGATCTTTTGATTAAAAGTTTTATAATCGATCGATTCATAATTCAAATTAGCTGCATTGTTGATGCATCCGCTAAGCAAGGTAATCGCGAATAATGGGCTGAGTACTTTTTTCATTTCCCTTCCTCCTCTAAAAAATTTTCACCTTTGATAGTTTCTATCGTTGAAAGTCCAAAAAATTTTTGTTGTCGTAATGCTTCATAACAGATGATAGCCACGCAATTAGAAAGATTCAAGCTGCGGGAAGACGGAACCATTGGAATTCGTAGCAAGCGATCTTTGTGTTGTCTTAATACTTCGTGAGGAATGCCAGTTGATTCACGTCCAAACATAAAATAATAATCTTGAACCGGAGAAGAAAAATCAAATGCCGAGTAACTCCTTTTGGCGTAACGAGTTATATAGTAAATATCCGCATTGGGATTTTTTACCATAAATTCCTCTAAATTTTCATAAACATGATACTCGACATCTTTGATATAGTCCATTCCTGACCTTTTAAGGTTCTTTTCGTCTAAAGAAAAACCCAATGGTTTAATAAGATGCAACCGCGCATTAATCGCCATCGCTGTTCTAAAAATATTGCCGGTGTTTTGAGGAATTTCCGGTTGAAATAAGACGATATTAATCATATGCACACCTCGAATAAAATTATAGCACTTTTTGATGTAAAAAGGCCACAGATAACTTATAATTAAGCCTAGGTGAAGTAAATGCAAGACTTAATCAAACGTTTTGAAGAAATTATGAATCAAAAAGTTTACTCATTGAAATATCTTCGTAATGGTCTTTCAAACGATAACTATTTAATTAACGAAGAATTTATTATGAGGGTTCCCAAAAATTTTCATCAGCCCTTTAATTCATACGTCAACGAGAAAAAAATCGAGGACAAACTCAAAACTTTTCCCCTTTCGATAGATGTGGTTTATATGGATGAATCCGGTATTAAAATTTCTCGTTTTATCAAAAATGCCAAATCATTCTCCGAAAGTTCTAAAGATAAAAAGCACATTCGTCTTGCAGCTAAAGCCATAAGAACTTTGCACAATTTAAGAATCGTTTCCGAAACCGATTTTTCATATTTTGAACGACTCGAAATTTATCAAGAAAAATCTTTGACTCCACCTCTTGAAAATGCTCAAAAAATCATCGACAAAGCAAAACAATGGAGTAACGATGCTCCAAAAATTCTATGTCACAACGATCTTGTCGGTGGCAACATTTTATTTGATGGTAATAAAACCTACCTCATTGACTACGAATATGCTTCAAATAATGATCCGATGTTTGATATAGCTAGTTTCTTAAGCGAAAATAATCTTCTAGAAAAAAAAGCCATAACAACTTTTGTCGATGAGTATTGTATGCACGACACTTCATCTTTTAATTATCAAAAGTTATATGACTATTTTGCCATTCTCGATCTATTATGGTTTTATTGGGCGGAGATGATGTATCACTACACTCACGATGACATCTATCGCCTTATCTCTTCCTACAAATTAAATAGAATCAAAGAATATTAAACTATAATCCACATTTTTCAGGATTTTCCGGATCATAAAAACAATGGTTTTTCCATCTTCCGGCAAAGACGCCCCAAAAATTAGTTTTACAATTTTTTCCTTTGCCCGGATTTTGGAAATAAAGTGCATCATAAGCAGGATCTGCTCTCCAATATTTGATAACGTTTAAAGCCATTTGTTTTTCTTTTTCCGTGGCTCGCGCCGAAAACAAAGGAGTCTGTGTTCCTTCAAATTGTCCTTTTTGAAAAACCGCATCATAGATGTTATTGATATTTTTAAATGTGTCACAACTAGTAACCACACGATTTACAACCACATTACCGACTAACTGCATTCCGAATTTTCCTTCACCGACGGCTTCCGAGCGCATCAGTCTTCCAAGTAGACTCACATCAGAATCACGATATCTTACTCTCATAAGTTCACCTCATTTATTTATATGCACCATAAAAACAAATGCAAAAATAAAATAAGTTTTAAATTAATTTTCTCAATAAAAAAGCACTTTTTTACTAACAACTTTGTGTTTTAGATGAAAAGTGCTTAATATTAAAATTACTTTTTTGAAGCGTTAGCAAATATTTCTAAGCCTTTATCGGTCAATGGATGTTTAACCATTTGCATCAAAACTTTATAAGGGATAGTAGCGATATCCGCTCCTCTTAAAGATGCTTCTTTGACGTGTGCGGTATTACGAATTGAAGCCGCAATAACCTCAGTTTCATAACCATAATTCACTATCATCGTCATAATATCTTCGATTAAATCTGCACCAGATTCACCAAAATCGTCCACTCTTCCCATAAAGGGCGAAATATATGTGGCTCCAGCCTCACACGCCATCAATGCCTGCGGCACGGAAAACACTAAGGTCACATTAGTTTTGATTTTACGTTTTGCAAGTCGCGAAACCAAAGCGATACCATCTAAGGTCATCGGTACCTTGATGACAATATTAGGATCGATTTTCGATAAAGCGATTGCTTGTTTTTCCATTTCATCAATTGAACCTTCATTTACTTCAGCGGAAATCGGGCCATCGATTAAAGATACAATCTCCTTAATCACCTCTTCCAATTTGCGCCCTTCTTTAGCAATCAATGATGGATTGGTAGTCACACCTTTAACGATCCCTAAATCTTTGACTGCTTTTATTTCTTCAATATTGGCAGTATCGATAAAAATTTTCATATCTTTTTCTCCTCAATTTTAAAATTCTTGAATGGTATCAGAAAATACTTCGCACCAATCATTCAAATCTTCTTCATCATATTCGTCAAGATTGTCGTAAAGAATTTCAATTTGTGTTTTGATTTCTTTTAAAGCCTTCTCGACTTCTTGAAAATCATCGATTATGAAACTTTCACAAAACAAATCCTTGATTTCGACGTTAATGACATATTGCATTAACGAAGAGTTTTTCATTTTCTTCTTTTCAACTTCTACCGTAGCAAAATCATCATACTCCAAAGAAATCATTACTGAAGGGAGATTCGTCTTTTTCGTTGTCCATTCCATTTTCTATATACCTCTTTTTTAATCATATCACTATCGATAGTTTTTCGCTAGATAAAATCATTGATAATAATAGACCTATAAGCAAATCTAATTAAAGGCAAATTTCCAAATAAATAATTGATTTTTAAGTACCAATCGAGTAAATATTTTGGTTTATTCTAAGTTAAGATCTAGTAAATAATCGTTTTTAAATTGCGCTAAATACAATCGTTTATAAATTCCGTTTCGTTTCAAAAGTTCGTTGTGACTTCCTTCTTCAACGATTTTTCCTTTACTTACTACGGCGATGCGCGAAGTGTTTTTAATCGTTGAAAGGCGATGTGCAACCACGATTGTCGTTCGATTTTTACACAGTTCATCCAAGGCTTCTTGAATCAAAACTTCAGTCGTATTATCTAAGGCGCTTGTCGCTTCATCAAAAATCAAAATGGCCGGATTTTTTAAGAAAATTCTAGCGATTGAAAGCCGTTGTTTTTGACCTCCGGAAAGTTTTACTCCCCGTTCGCCGATTTCCGTTTCATATCCATGCGGCAAAGAGACAATATAATCATGAATTCTTGCCTTTTTAGCGGCTTCGATCATCTCTTCTTCACTCGCATTTAAATTACCATATAGAATATTTTCTTTAAAAGTTCCAGTAAAAAGAAAAACATCTTGCTGGACAATACCGATATTTCGCCTAAGCGAAGTAAAAGTCACATCGTTAATGTCAACATCATCGATAAGAATTCTTCCTCCGCTGACTTTATAAAAATTAGGAAGAAGATGACAAAGCGTCGTTTTACCACCACCGCTTGGACCAACTAAAGCCACCATTTCTCCAGGATTGATAGTTAACGAAATATCATTAATGATCTCTTTTGATTCTTCATATGCAAAATAAACGTGATCAAAAGTCAATTTTCCTTTTACTTCTTTTAAATCGATCGCATTTTCCTTTTCAACTTCCGGCTTTTCATCCATGATTTCCAAAAAACGGGCAAAACCAGTCACGCCACTTTGATATTGTTCCATAAAATTAATCATCGTCGTAATCGGATTGATAAAAAGATTGATAGAGACAATAAAAGTTGAGTAATCCGCAAAAGTTATTTCGCCATTATAAAGGAAAATACCACCGGCAATAAGCACGATGACATTGAAAACATCGGTAATAAAATTGGTTGATGAGTGAAATTGTCCCATGCTTTTATACGCTTGAGAACGCGCTTCAACAAACTCTTTATTTCCGACTTCAAATTTTTCTTGTTCAATTTCGGCATTGTTAAAAGCTTTGGTTACCCGAATGCCCGTAATTGAATTTTCTAAAGCAGCATTGATTTTAGCCACGCTTTTACGTGAATCCATGAAAGCTTTGCTCATCTTTGTTTTAAGTTTCATTGAAATTAATATCAAAATCGGAATGCACATAAAAATAATCAACGTCAATTCCCAATTGATAGTCAATAAATATATAAAAGAACCGATAACCATGATGCCACAAATGATGATGTTTTCAGGTCCATGATGCGCTAGTTCGCTTACATCTTGTAAATCATTAGTCATTCTAGACATAATTTTACCGGTTTCATGATTATCATAATATGCATAAGGAAGACTTTCTAATTTTTTGAACATATCGCTTCGCATTTGAGCTTGCATTCTTACACCAATCACATGGCCATAATATTGAACAAAATAGCGAAGCAACATTCTTAAAATATAAAGTATCAATAAAACGACACCGAAGAGAATTAAAAAATCAAATTTTTGATTTGGAATCAAATCCCCTAACATCGTTCTAGTCAAAACCGGATAGAGCATTCCAATAAGAGAAATTATCAAAGAGGCAAGCATATCTAAAACAAAAAGGCGCAGATGGGGACGATAATATTTTATAAATCTTTTAAACATATATGCTCCTTTCTATTTTAGACTATTTCAAGTTGTTGAAAAACTTCTCCTATCGCTTCATCAATCACAAGATCGGCATCATTATCATAAGGTGTCTTAGATTTATTGATTATGACTAGATGCTTACCTTTAAAAAATCGAATCAAAAAAGAGGCCGGAAAAACCACAAGAGAAGTGCCTCCGATAATTAAAAGATCAGCTTTAGCGATAAATCGTTCCGCCCGTTTGTATTTTTCATCATCAAGGGGTTCTTCGTAAAGTATCACATCTGGTTTGATTAGACCACCGCAAGAGCAAGTTGGTAAAGAATGGTCGATAATATAACTTAACGGATAACTTTTATGACATTTAACACAATGATTTTGATGAATGGTACCATGTAGTTCAATCACTTCTTTGCTGCCACTTTTTTGATGAAGTCCATCGATATTTTGAGTGATAATCGCCTTTAGTTTTCCCTTTTTTTCTAATAATGATAAAGCTTTATGACAATCATTAGGTTCTGCGTGAGGATAAACCATCTTCTTTCTATAAAAATCATAGAATTCTTGAGGATGTTCGTAAAAAAATGTATGGGAAACAATCTCTTCAGGACTATATTGACCTCTAACATTGAAAATTCCTTTGCTTGATCTAAAATCCGGAATGCCGCTTTCTGTAGAAACACCAGCACCACCGAAAAATACAATATTATCGCTTTCTTCAATCCATTGTTTTAATAACTTTATTTGTTGATTCATCTTTTACCACTTTCCGTCTTTAATAAAACTTATTTTTTACTATGACTTTACTAACTCGACACTTCACTACAAAAAGGTTCACGAAAAACAATTATCGTGATATGTTTATTTTAATTTGTCATCATTAAAAAATCTACCTGTTTTATCAAATGATAGTTTCCAGGTAGATTTAGTTTAAACTTTTATTTTTTCTAAAATCCGATCTTCATATTCGTCTAAGTCTAATTCTTCATCATCAATCGGTGTCCAGCTTTTTCCAAATTCAACATCAGAAAACAATTCCGCGAGACCCGTAATTTGCTTTAATCGCAAAATCTCATCTTTATCCATACCAAGATGTTTAGAAATCCAAGCGTCAGACCGACCTAAATCGTGAAGATCTCGAACAATATGACTCATCAAATCGACATTATGAACTCCTCTAGCCCGATTATGACGAATAGTCGAAGCCATACGATGATCAAGTGATTTGTCGATGATTGAAACCGGCAATTTTCCACCTTCACGTTCATAGATATCTTTATAATCAAGCATCACGCGATAACGATGAAATCCATCGACAATTTCATAACGATCGTGTTCTTTATCATAATAACAGACGATCGGCATCGTATATCCATCTTGTCTAATGCTATCGTAAAGCAGTTTCATCTCCGGGGGAGCAACACAATTAGGGTTATACTCATTAGGGTAAATTTTTTCAATCGGAACCGAGATTATATTATAAACCGGACTTTTAAATTCCTTCATTTAATTCCTCCTCGATATTTTTATACTTCTCTTTAATTATTTCGATATTATGTCGTTGTTCTTTAGTGAGACCGAATCCCATAAAGCGGCATATATGGTCATTTTTCAAAATACAATAACACATTCGTTTCCAGCTCGGAATATCTTTAGTGCTTTTAATGTCATCGGTATGATCGGGGATTTTCTGTAAAAAAACCACTTTTGAATACTTTAACACAGTATAATTGGACACTCCGTTTAATTTAATATCATAGCCATGTTCTACTAATTCATCGACCGCCTTTTTTTCAAGACCTCCGCCGGTCGTATGCCAAAATTGAATTGAAGTCTTAAAACGTTTAATATAATTTTTTCGAACTTTTGGCGGAAGTGTCGCTAAAAGAAACATCGTATATGATTTCCAAGTATGCCCTTCCGGCAACGTAATATTTCGATAGCCCAAAGCTTTAGTCTTTCCGTATATATTGCCGAAATTAGCACCTTTTACTCTACCGATAAGTTTAACCCATGTCTGCGGTTCAATCACTCGATATAAGTTCAAACTTTCTTTTGCGTAATCGTTAAAAGGTGAAGCCACTCGCATCTGACTCGGATTTAAACCTGCCATATAATAAAGATCATAAATGCGATTATAGTCATAATTATTGACAAAATTAGCGTGCCATACATCTTTGACACACCAATCATAAATCGGTGAGGCACACCAAACATTTTTAAATTGCTGTGTTATCCAACATCTTTTTTTATAACCCTTGCGTTTATTTAAAAAACCACTATAGCGTTGCATAGATTCGTCAGCTCTAATCCCTAGTAAACAAATCGTAGAACCGCCGCCATGACTGATTTTATACCAACGACCAAATTGCTTGGCAAGATTTTCTTGGTGCATCTTATAGTGATAAGTCGTAATCGGATTGTTTTTCAAATTGATGACATAATCATATTTCGGCATTTCACGAATCCACAATTCTTCCTTGCGATCATCCCATGGATACCAAAACATTTCATAATTACTAAGAGCAGTTCTTGTTGCCATCGGTAAGCATACCCAATACACTTCAACCTCATCTTTAATTTTTTCTAAAGTTCTTTCTACATAACTAGTTGTGTAAGAATATTGTGCTTCAAAGTCTTGATGAAAAACTCCGATTTTACGATCGGGATAATATTTACGCTTAAAATCGAGAACAAGATTTAAAAGTAGTCCGCTATCTTTGCCACCTGAAAAGGAAACGTAAATATTCTCAAATTCTTCAAAAACAAATTTCAATCGTTCTTGAAGTTCTTCATAAACATTCCTTTCACTATATCTTTTTTTCATTTCAAACTATCCTATATATTTATTAATTTTAACGATAAATACAATAATTGTCAATTTTTGGTAATTCATAAGTTATTTTGTTTATCATTATCAGATTGTGATGAACAGACGAAAATGATAAAATATGAAGCATAAAAAGGAGCAAACAATGCAAGAACAATTTTCACGAACTGAACTACTTCTCGGGCATGAAACGATGGTTATGCTCCAAAATAAAAAAATCGCCATTTTTGGACTTGGGGGTGTCGGTGGTCACGTTTGTGACGCTTTAGCGCGATGTGGCATCGAAAATTTTGTATTGATTGACGACGATAAAATTTCACTTACGAACATCAATCGCCAATTGCTTGCCAATTTTACAACGATTGGCAAAGATAAAGTGACAGCCATGAAAGAACACATTTTAACCATAAACCCTAACGCTAAAATTGAAACATATAAATGCTTTTTTACTGTTTCAAATCAAAATCAATTTAATTTTGGAGAATACGATTATGTGGTAGATGCTATCGATACTATCTCTTCTAAAATTGCCTTAGTCCTTAAATGTCAAGAAACCAAAACCCCTCTTATCTCTTCGATGGGAGCCGGAAATAAACTCGATCCCACTAAATTTGAAGTCGCTGACATCTATCAAACAAGTGTTTGCCCTTTAGCAAAAGTGATGCGCTATGAATTAAAAAAACGTCATGTCAAAAATTTGAAAGTAGTATATTCAAAAGAAATGCCGCTAAAACCATTTAAATCCATTTCCGATGATTCTCATAAGAAGATGGTTCCCGGAAGCATTTATTTTGTGCCTTCAGTGGTCGGTTTAATAATCGCGAGCGAAGTGATAAAAGACTTAATCAAATTTAATAATAGCAAACAGAACGGAGAATCCCATGCGTGAGATAAATGAATACGAAAAGTCGATTACAGTAAAGTATCGTCAAAAACTTTGGTCGCGATTTGTTAAAGGATGCAAAGAATATCAGCTTATTAAGCCACACGATAAAATCTGCGTTTGCATCTCCGGCGGAAAAGATTCAATGTTAATGGCCAAACTTTTTCAACAATTATTGCGGCATAGCGATTTTGAATTTGAAGCCAAATATGTAGTGATGAACCCCGGCTATAACGAGAAAAATCTTGAAGTTATTAAAGAAAATTTAAAAAAGCTCGATATTCCAGCCCAAATCATCGATACTAACATCTTTGAAATCGCTAATATTCAAGAGCGAAGCCCTTGCTTTTTGTGTGCCAAAATGCGTCGTGGCGCCTTATACAACATCGCTAAAAAATTAGGATGCAACAAAATTGCCTTAGGTCATCATTACGATGACGTAATTGAAACTACTTTGATGAATATGTTAAACTCCGGTTCCTTTCAAACAATGCTTCCCAAATTGCATAGTACCAATTTTGAAGGAATGGAACTCATTAGACCGATGTATTTTATTCGTGAAAAGGATATTATCTCTTGGAAAAATTACCATAAACTCAATTTCATTCAATGCGCTTGTCGCCTTACTGAAGCATTAGCTAAAAACGAACAAAATATTTCTTCGCAACGCAATGAAACAAAAAAATTAATCAAACAATTACTCGCTTATAATCCGCAAGTAGAACAGAATATTTTTAAAAGTGCTTCTAATGTAGTTTGCGACAAAGTTCTCGGCTATAAATTGAAAGATAAAAAAATCTCTTTTCTCGATGATTATGACGAACAATAAACGTGAAATTATAATTTTTTAATTTAATTATTAAAACTCCCTCTTTTTTGTTACAATAATGATGAAAGAAGGAGTTTATTTATGTGTACAGCTATAACATATGCAACTAAAGATCATTATTTCGGTCGTAACCTTGATTTAGAATATTCCTATTTTGAAACGGTGACCATCACTCCGAGAAATTATGGTTTTAATTTCCGTAACATGGGAAAAATGAATTCTCATTACGCGATGATCGGCATGGCTTTCGTCTGCGACAATTATCCGCTTTATTATGATGCCACAAACGAAAAAGGATTGTCGATGGCCGGTTTAAACTTTCCGAAAAATGCTTATTATCCAAAACCACAAGCAGGAAAAGACAACATCGCACCTTTTGAATTTATCCCATGGATTTTAGGACAATGTGCCACGATCAAGGAAGCGAAAGCACTCTTACAAAAAATCAACATTGCCAATATCGATTTTTCAGAAAAATTAAAAGCTTCACCGCTCCATTGGATCATTGCCGATCGCGATAGTTCCATCATTGTCGAACCTTTAAAAGACGGCCTTAAAATTTACGATAACCCAGTTGGAGTTCTCACCAACAATCCACCTTTTGATTATCAGCTATTTAATCTCAACAATTATATGTATTTAACGAAGGAAGCTCCACAAAATACTTTCTCCAAAGATTTAAATCTTGAAACATATAGTCGCGGTATGGGTGGATTAGGTTTGCCTGGCGACCTTTCATCTGCCTCACGCTTTGTAAAAGCTACTTTCACCAAGATGAATTCATTAAGTGGCACTAGCGAATCTGAAAGTATCAGTCAATTTTTCCATATCCTTTCCTCAGTTGCCCAACAACGTGGTTGTGTTCATATGGGTAACGAACAATATGAAATAACAATCTATAGTTCTTGTTGCAACGTCGACAAAGGAATCTATTACTACACCACTTACGAAAATAGTCAAATCACCGCGGTTGATATGCACAAAGAGAATCTTGACGGTGAATCGATAATCTCATATCAATTATTGACCGGACAAAATATCAAAATGCAAAACTAGATATATAATATCGTGTCTTGGGTATATCATTAAAATTTCTTTCTTAAACCTTTGGGAAGATAATTTTTAATGCGCCCTTTCACTGTCTTAGCAAAATCGACGCCTATACCTTCGTAGAGCAGTAAAGCATATCCATCTTGGCTTAAATCTGCTCTTTTTATTTCTTGGCCTTCATAATATTGAATTAATTCCTCGCGAGTTAAAGAAATTTGATAGACAAATGTATTTAGATAATGTGATAAAGCGTGATCGTAAACAAATCCATACTTTTCATTAGCACCGATTTTTAGACCACCACGAAGTACATGGAGTGACCTTGTGTCAAAAAACCGGCTCAAAGCATAGTAGTCTTTGCCATGTGCATAAATATAATCATCTTTTAACCTCTCACATTTAAAGGGCAAAGCAAATAATCTTTCTTTTTTATCATTATTTTTATTGATAACACCTGGTTTTTCTATCAAGGCGATAAAATGTCCTTCTCCTTTAATTCGATGCGGAAAAAGGTGAATGGTTTCTTTTAAATCACTCCGAAAATAATTATCATCTTGAGGAATCATCAATAATTTAGCGTCACTGTGCTCTAAAAGATATTTGACCACTTCTTCATCCTCTTCATAAGAATAAGAACACGTTGAATAGACCATTTTGCCACCGGGTTTTAACATTTGATAGGCGCATAGTATCAATTCTTTTTGAATATTTTGAAGATGTAAAACTTTATTGAAAGACCAATCTTCTTTCATTTTTTGATCTTTTCGAAACATCCCAGAACCAGAACATGGAGCATCTAAGATAATTTTATCGAATGACTCTAAATATAATTTCTGCAGTTTAACGATTTCATCATTAATCACCACAACGTTCTTTCTTCCTAAACGTTCGATATTGTAAGATAAGATGTTCGCTCTTGAAGAAGAAATTTCGTTGGAAATAATTATCCCTTTATTCTTCATCAATAATGAAGCGTGAATGGTTTTACCTCCCGGAGCAGCGCATAAATCAAGCACTTGATCGTCTTCTGTAGGCGCTAAATAATGAGCCACAAGCGCCGAACATGGCTCTAAAAGATAGAAACAACCAAGTTCATGTTCAATACTTTTTCCAGGTGCATCAATTAAAGGATTATATATAAAACAATTTTCAATAAAGGGATGCTTAACGATACTTTGAAACATTTTTTGCAATTTCAGAGGCGATAATTTTTCGGTATTTAAAAGAAGAGCGGCGGTTCTAGATTCTACCAATGAATTTAAAAGTGATTCGATTTCTTCTTCTTTTAAATATTTGCGTAAATGTTCTTTAAATTCCATAAACACTCCTTTTTGATAAACTTTTGATTTTATATTGACAAACAGCCATCTAATTATTTATTATTTACTAGCATTGCCTCCTTAGTTAATCGGTATAACAAATCCATGGTAAGGATTAGTGGCTAGTTCGACTCTGGCAGGAGGCACCAGTAATTTCTAACCTGCAAGAACATTGCTAGGTTTTTTTATTTTAACAAAATAGATATAACTTTGCGATATTTACTTGTTTTACCCTAATTATTTACTAGATAATTTCATCTAATATTACATAAATTGTACTATAATTAAACAACGCGAACAAAAACGTTTTTTCGGTTTTCTTAACATCTAAATCGTGCGAATTTTGCTTTTTTTTTGCGCGAAAAAAAGGATGTATTTCACTCAATTTTTTTAATTGAATTTTTTAACATCCTTTTTAATTTATGACTTAAATGATAAATTGTCTATTCACTTATCGTTTCATATTTATTCAACTTCAGTTAAATAAATATTATTGATGTAAGAAGTATAAACGGAATGGTGCGAATAACCATTGTCTGCAACAAAGTTTTTAACTTGTAAGCGACCATCGCTTTGAACTACTAAATCAAAAGTTGCATGAGGAGTTGAAATAGTCACATGAATGGTTTTTGTATCTTCATCATAAGTATAAGTTGCATTATCAGTATAAGAAGAAACAGTGACAACGCAATTTTCGGTGTCAACAAATTCTACCGCAATTGTATCAGTATAATAAGAACCACTAGTTTTCCCAGTATATTTTTTACCGAAAAATTCAGAAGTTTTTTGATAAACGGTAGATCCATCGGCACCACCTTGTTCATAAACAAAGGTGATAGATTTTTTATCTTCTTTTAATGTAACAATCAACTCACCATTAGTTAAGCTTTCAAAAGTATAATCATTTCCATTTCTGACTTTGAAATCAAATTCTACATTTTGCCATTTTGTATCAATATCATCACCGGTGGCATTTAAAACCGCTTTTCCTGCTTCATCGATAGTTAAAAAGCAAGATTGATTTCCGGCAAGAGGTTCTTCTTCAGCTAACCACATTCCCACTACTTGTGAAAAATCATCGGTATCACTATTGAAAGTAACTTCATAAGAAAGATCATCGTCTTTTAAAGTAACTTTATAGGTCGTTTCTCCTTTAGTAATAGTTACTTCATTGCTTGTTTTTTCAAATAGAACTCTAACGCCACCTAAAGTAGCACCACCCCATTTATCAAAAACTAAGGCACCTAACTCACCATTATATGTTTTTTCTTCAATAGGTTCTACGAAACTACCGAAGTGTTGGTAACCATCTGAATACTTCTTTACTGTGTCAACTTTGATAACATCAAGATAAGTATCATCTTCGACACCGGATTCTTTAATTGCAAAGATGTCATTTTGAAGATATCCGCTACCATTAATTACAACGCATTCAACATCCCAATAAACTTTGTTTATGGTATAATCCACATAAACATTCAGTTCTGTAGGTGCAACAGCTAAGTCTTCATCTTCACTGGTGATGCCGGCCAGACTTAATTTTAAGAATTGTTTATCAACTTTATTTGCATTACCGGCATTTAATACCGCAACAGAATAAGTAAATCCATTAGAATCATTTGGAAGAATTCTTGTACCATGATTTTTAGTTAAAAGATAAGTGTCGCCTTTTCCTGTTCCGGAATAGAAAAGAATAAAATCATCATCATATACGAAGAAATGAGAACCCTCCTTTCCCGAAACGGTATAGTGATTTGGATCTTCAGCATCACTAACTAATTGATAATTATTTACATAAGTACCTATTTTTAAAACACCATCTTCATTTAATGAACCTGAAATATCAGATCCATAGTAAGTATGAAGACCTGTGTCATATGAAGCAACATATGGACTATTTTTAAACATAACTTCTCTTTCAACCGGAGTCACTTCAATATATTTGTATTGTTCGGGAACTTCAAAATATTGTTTACCTTGAGAATAAGTTAAACTGATGCTTATTGTTTCGGCTGATTCCGCATCATCACCACCACGATAACTATAACCATCTACAATAAATTTATTTTCTTCACCGGGAAGTTCTTCATAATCCACATAAACCAGTTGACCTTTAACAACATTATGATCTACAGGTACTATTTCACCATCTACATCTGTAGTTAAAACAGCTTGATAATGTGCACTTTTTGCCCCGACCACTTCACGATAATCTACATCCCATAAACATGCAAGATCAACATCATAAGCTGGCATGATAAAACTATACTCTACAGCATCTTCAACAAGGGACAATTCTTTATCTTCAAGTAAAACTTGATTAATTTTATAATCCACATTTGTAGTTTCAACCGTAAACTTAACTTCACTACCTGCTGTGAAAGCTTGACCATCTTGAATACCCACGAAGCGATAATATTTTGCATCTTCAGCATCTTCATCGGCGGTTTTTAAGTGAAGTGCATAAGCTTGTTCTCCCGTGATTGCCGTAATGGTAACATCATGAGCTGGCATTGTGAAAGAATAGATGTTTTCTTGCTCAGTTAAAATAACATCATCTTCTGCAATAGTTACAGATTTAAACCAATAACCTGCATAGGAAGCAACTTTGAATTGAACAGTTTCACCCTCTGCCGCAACTCGAGGAGTAATGCTATAATCTAAAGCTAAATAATCTTTTACTTCATCAGCAATTTTGATTTGATAAACATCTACAACTTCTGCTTCAATCACCGCATCTTCATTCAATGGCATTGCGAAATTATAATAAGTGATGTTTTGATCACTAGATGAATATCCATTTAAAATCATGCCATTCATTGTAATTTTATCGACTCTTTTTGAAAGATACGATGTAGCATGAACGGATAAAGTAACATTTTCATAGGCCTTTGGATTGTCATTATTGACAGAAAACTGAATGCCGGGTATATTCGTCGGCAATATTACTTTATGATTTTCTTGTTTGATATCTAAATCGGGTTGTTTAGAAGTTATATCTTCGTCTTGTAATTCTAGATTAGGATTTACATTACAAGCACCTAACGATAATAACAAAATGGGAAGTAAAAATAACTTTTTATTTATTTTATTCATATTTTTTCTCCTTTCTCTCGATTTTTGATTAATTTGCTAAAGTTAAGTATGTACCTTCAATATAACTAGTATAAAAACTATAGAAGGTAGAAGCCGAAAAATTATCGACTAATAATCGGCCATCATCTTGAACGATTAAATCAAAAGTTCCATTAGCATTCGCATTAACTGTAATGGTTTTTCCATCTTCAGAAATGACATAACTTGCATTCATATCTGTTCGAGTATAAATATCAAATGTGCATTTTTCTCCATCAATAAATGACACAGCAAATGCTACACTCGAATCATCAGAATCAAAGAAAGAACCTGAATATTTATGACCTACAAGATCTAATGTTTCCGATTTATAGATGGTATAAGACGTTGAGCCATCTGCTCCACCTTGTGTATATACAAAGGTGATAGATTTTGAATCATCATTTAATGTAACGACTAGATCGCCATAAGTAACATTATTAAATGTATAAACATTATTTGCTCTTGAAACAAATTGGAATTCTACATTTTGCCACTGTGCTTGAACTTCTTCACCGGTCGCATTTAAAATTGCTTTTCCCGTATCATCAATGGTTAATGTCACAGGAAGATTGTTGGCTGCAGGATCAGATTCACTTACCCATGTATTTACAACCGCACTGAAATCATCGGTGTCACTATTATAGGTAACTTCATAAGAAGAATCAGCATCATTTAAAGTCACTTTAATTGTTGTAGAACCTTTTGTAATGGTTAATTGTTCTTCTTCTTGAACTGCTGTAACAGCTTCTCCATCTAAAGTGATTGTACCGAATTTATCAAAAACCAAATCACCCAAAGCGCCATGATATGTTTTTTCTTCTTCAAAAGTAATTGGTTCAGCGTCTCTTAAATAACCATCGGTTTTACCACTATGCTCATTTGTAATTTTAACTGCAGCAAGATATTCATCTTCACCGGCATCAGCAGCTTTAATACCTACTAGATCGTCTTTTGTAAAGCCATCAACACCCTTAATTAAAACAGCTTCAGCTTCCCAATAAACTTTTTGAGCTACATAATCTACATATGCAGTCATAACCGTTTCACCAAAAGTGGCTTGAATAAATTGACCACTTCCAGATGAAGAATCTATTTTTACATGAATCGAGTAAGTCTTTTCTTTGCTAGAATAATCTACCTCACCTGCATCTTTAGCAGCAAGATAAGATTGTCCAGCTCCTGAACCTTCATAATATAATATAAATTGATCATCGTGTAAGAAAAGCTGTTCATTAGTTGAAGTGGAGAAATGGTTAGGATCATTTACATCGGCAATTAATTGCTTACCTTTGAATTGACCTTCTTGTGTTAGCGTAAGGGGAGAACCTCCTCCATTGGTCCAGTAAGTTCTAAAGATACTATTAACGGCATAAGTGCCTACATATGGGCTATTTTTAAACATTACTTCTTTTTCTACAGGTGTAACCTCAATGTATTTATAAGTTTCAGGCATTTCAAAATAACTACGACCATCAGCATAAGCCATATTAATCGTTACCGTTGTTAAATTTTCAGTATCGTCTCCAGCACTAAATTTAAAACCATCAACAACGAATTTATTTGGTTCATCCGTAAGTTCTTCTGTTGCAACATAAACGCGTTGGCCTAAAAGAACATTATTATCTACCGGGATTTCTTGACCGGCAAATTCAGTGGTTAAATTAACTTTGAAGTGGTCACTATTTTTACCCACAACATTACGATATTCAGTATCCCATTCCGCAGAAAGATTCACATCATAAGCAGGCATTGAAAAACTATATTCAACCGCTTCATCCGTTAAGGTTAACTCTTGACCATCTAATAAAACTTTTGTAATTTTAATATCTGGATTTGTAGATTCAACCGTAAATCTTACCATACTTCCATAAACAAAAGCTTGTTCATCTTGAAGACCTACGAAACGATAATATTGGGCATCATCAGCTTCATCGTCTCCTGTTTTTAAATTCACTTTGAAAACTTTTGTTCCGGTTGTTGCCGTAATAGTGACTGCATGAGCAGGCATCGTAAAGGAATAAATACCATCTTGTTCAGAAAGAATCACATCATTTTCAACAAGTGTTACATATTTAAACCAATAACCTGCAAAGGAAGCAACCTTGAATTGTACCGTTTCACCTTCGGCAGCAACTCGAGGAGTAATGCTATAATCTAAAGTTAAATAATCTTTGACTTCATCATCAATTTTAATTGCATATACATCAACGACTTTAGCGGCAATGACTGCATCGGAGTCTGTCGGCATATTAAATTTGTAAATTGCTACATTTGCTTCTGTAGAATGATAACCTTCTAAAATCGTATCATTCATTTTAATTTCGTCGACTCTCTTGCTTTCTTGAACCGTATTCTTTACGAACAATCTTACTTCTTCATTAGCAGCGGGTTTTAAAGAACTAGCTTCGATTTCAATACCATCAATTTCATCTGGTAAAATTACTTTATACGATTCTGGTTCGATATCTGAGGTAACACTACTATCTGAAGTTTGACTTGAAGTTTCCTCTTCTTGTGAAGAACTAGATTCTTCAGAAGATGCGCTTTCTTCTACAGAACTTTCTTCCAAAGAGCTATCTTTTGACGAACTTTCTTCTAAAGAACTTTCAAACGATGAACTAACACTTTGAGACGTA
>CANQWG010000017.1 GCA_947627505.1 uncultured Bacilli bacterium
TTGTAATTTTACTTCTGTTTGCAACATTTTCTTCCCGTTTCTTTCTTTATTTGTTGCACTTGCTTTTATAATTAACAATAAATCGTTTCTTACAAAAAAATCAATGAAAATACACTTATAGTAGTATATAATCAATTTAGGTGATTTAATGAAAAACACTTCATATACTCAAGAAATTAAGGAAGAAATCTTAAGTAAAACTTATAGTGAAAATGAATTAAGGGCATTACTTTCAGGATTTATAAAAGCAAATGGCAATATTTTATCTTCTTCTTCTTTTAAACCTCAATCGATAGTGTTAAGAACTGAAAATAAGAATTCTGCCAAGCAAATAATAAATGGTTTGGAATCGATATATGGAATTCAAATACAACTTTTCAGTTCCCAAAAAAATAATTTGAATCGAAAAAAAATATACACTATTAAGATTGACCAGAAGGTCGAAGAAATCTTAGCCAACCTTGAAGTTTCTGATGGAATAGTTCCGATTTTACCTAATGAACTCGTTAAAGGAAAACTTCTCGAGTATTTTTTAAGAGGCCTTTTTCTTGCTTTAGGAACGGTTAATGATCCGAGTTCTTCAAATTATCACTTGCAGTTAGCTTTCAGCGATGAAGTTTTTTGCGATTATATTTTGAAATTAATGAATAGTCGGTTCAAAGAGCAGAAAAAGATGTCGTTTAAGAAAATTACTCGTAAGACAAAATATGTTTTATATCTCAAAAAATCAGAGCAAATCTGTGTATTTTTAATGGTTTTAGGAGCAACACAATCGCGTTTGAAATTTGAAAATTATCGTATCGAAAGAGATTTTATCAATAGTACCAATCGGTGCCAAATTTGTGAAAATGCTAATCTTTTTAAGACAATTAAATCTTCAAACGAACAACTTAAGACCATTGAATTTATCAAATCTAAATCCGGATTTAATGTTCTTGATAGTAAAACAAAAGCGGTCATCGAAATCCGAGAAAAAAATGAAGAATATACATTGAAAAATATCTCCGAAGCTCTATTAAAACAATATAATATAAAATTATCGAAGTCGGGCGTAAATCATATATTTAAAAACATCGAAAAATTAGCGATTAAACTAAAAGGGCAAGAATAATGGAAACACCGAATATATATAAACAATTGGGACAACGCATTGTCTATCTAAGAAAACAAAAAAAGATGTCTTCGTTAGATTTAGCGCTTGAAGCTGAAATTAACAAAAACTATCTTTCGGATTTAGAAAACGGAAGAAGAAATCCGTCTTTAAAAATTTTACGTAAAATTGCAATCGCTCTGCAGATTAGCTTAAGTGATTTATTTGAGGGAATCCGCGATTATTCTTTATTGGAAGATCGGCTTAAAATATCATCAATTAAATTATAATCTTTTGCTTCTTGGGGCTCTAAAAAATAATCTCGGTCACAATCGGCCTCGATTTTTTCGATTGGTTGTGAAGTGTTTTCGCTTAAGATGCGATTAAGTTTCTTCTTTAAGAAAATAAAACGTTTGGTCATGATTTCTAAGTCGCTGACTTGCCCATTGGTGCCCCCTAATGGTTGATGAATCATAATTTCGCAATTAGGATAAGCGCGACGATAACCTTTGGTGCCGCTTGAAAGTAAAAAAGCTCCCATAGATGCACAAAGGCCTACCCCGATTGTTTCAATGGTACAAGGAGAAATTTTCATTGCATCGTAAATCGCTAAACCGGCGCTTACCGATCCACCTGGCGAATTTATATAAATTGTAATTTTTTCACTTGGTGAAGCGGCACTCAAATAAAGAATTTCAGAAATCACCAAAGAAGCAACATCATCATTGATTTCACCTGACAAAACAATGATTCTTTCGCTCAATAATAAAGAAAACAAGTCGTAATTTTTTACTCCATCATAACTTTGAATACTGATTGCGGGAATAATTGGCATAAGATTTTTTCCTCAAGTTGTCTAATTTAGTGTAAGAGTAAAATCCAAAAAATATACATTAAAAATTAATCGCTGCTGCGAATTTTTTTTGTTTACTACAAAAATCGCAATAAAACATTATCAAAATACTTTAAAAATTTTTATTAATTGAGGTATAATACACTTGCAGTGCAAAAGAAGGAGGACATAATAAATGTCAGTAAAAATTGCAATTAATGGATTTGGACGTATCGGACGTCTCGCTTTCCGCCAAATGTTTGGTGCCGAAGGTTATGAAGTCGTCGCTATCAACGATTTAACGAGCCCAAAAATGCTCGCTCATTTGTTGAAGTACGATTCGGCTCAAGGAAGATATGAGCTCGCCGATAAAGTCACTTGTTCCGAAGATGGTGCAGAAGAAGGCTGGATCGCAGTCGATGGTAAAAAAATCAGAATCTATGCCGAAAAAGATGCGAATAACTGCCCATGGAAAGCTCTTGATGTCGATGTGGTGTTAGAGTGCACCGGTTTCTATTGCTCCAAAGAAAAATCGATGGCACACATCAATGCTGGTGCAAAGAAAGTTATTATTTCCGCTCCGGCCGGTAAGGATTTAAAGACTATTGTTTACAACGTTAACCACAAAACTTTAACAAAAGAAGATCAAATTATTTCAGCGGCTTCTTGTACCACGAATTGCTTAGCGCCAATGGCTAAAGCTTTAAATGATTTCGCTCCGATTCAAAGTGGTATTATGACGACAGTTCACGCTTACACCGGAGATCAAATGGTCTTAGATGGTCCACATAGAAAAGGCGATTTAAGAAGAGCTAGAGCCGCGGCTTGTAGCATCGTTCCAAACTCAACCGGTGCCGCCAAAGCCATCGGATTAGTAATTCCAGAATTAAATGGCAAACTTATCGGTTCTGCTCAACGTGTCCCAGTTCCAACCGGTTCATCAACCATCTTAGTCGCAGTTATTAAGAGTGATAAAGAAGTGACTAAAGATACCATTAACGCTTATATGAAATCAGTTGCTAATGAATCTTATGGCTACACTGAAGAACCATTAGTTTCTTCTGATATCATTGGAATTAGAGAAGGTTCCTTGTTCGATGCTACTCAAACCATGGTCATTTCTTTAGGTGATGGTTTATATCAAGTTCAAGTTGTCGCTTGGTATGATAATGAAAATTCCTACACCACTCAAATGGTTCGTACAATTAAATATTTCTCAGAAAATTGCTAATTTCTAATTTCTGAAAGTGTTGAATTAGGGTAGCTTTGTACCCAGTGAAAAAATCACTAAGATTAGCGCCCGCTTCTTGGGCGCTTTATTTTTATGAAAAGGAGAAAAATTATGAAAAATGTAAAAGATCTTGACGTCAAAGGTTTGACAGTTTTAGTTCGTTGCGATTTTAATGTTCCGTTTATCGATGGCAAAATCAGCGATGATAATCGTATCGTTGCCGCGTTACCGACAATTAAGGAATTGATTAAAAAAGGCGCCAAAGTTGTTTTGATGTCTCACTTAGGTAAGATTGATTATAAGAAAACACCGGAAGAAATCGAAAAGGCCAAAAAGAAAAATAATTTAGCTCCGGTCGCGGTTCGTCTCGGCGAATTGCTTAATCAAGAAGTTTTCTTCTGCCCAGCTGTCCGTGGCGAAGAATTAGCTAAGGCAGTAAAAGGCTTAAAAGAAGGCGAAGTTTTATTAGTTCAAAATACTCGATATGATAAAGGCGAATCTAAAAATGATCCAGAACTTTCAAAAGAATGGGCTAGTTTATGCGATGCTTTTGTAATGGATGCTTTCGGTTCTGCTCATAGAGCTCACGCTTCAACTTATGGAGTTCCTGAAATATTAAATAAAGAAGGAAAACAAACAGCTATCGGATATTTAGTGGAAAAAGAGGTAGTTTCTTTGAAAAGAGCGGTCGAAGTCCCGAGTGAAGGAAGACCATACGTTGCAATTTTAGGGGGATTTAAAGTCTCGGATAAAATTAAAGTTATCAATTCTTTGGTTAAAAAATGCGATAAGGTCATCATCGGTGGCGCGATGGCTTACACTTTCTTAAAAGCTTTAGGAAAAAATATCGGAGCTTCTCCATGTGAATTGGACCAATTGGATTATGCTCGTGAAATGTATGAAACCGGCAAAATTTTACTTCCGGTAGATGTTAAAGTTGCTAATGATTTCGATAATCCGACTGATGTTAAAGTGGTTTCAGTCGATGAGATTCCAGAAGGTTATGAAGGTATGGATATCGGAGACAAAACCATCGAATTGTATTGCTCGGAAATCGCTAAAGCTCATACTGTTTTCTGGAATGGACCCATGGGGGTGTTTGAAAAAGAACAATTCGTCGATGGCACGATTGCTGTTTGCAAAGCCTGCGCCGAATTAAAAGATGCTTTTACGGTTATTGGTGGCGGAGATTCGGCTTCGGCAGTTAAAAAATTTGGTTATAAGGATCGTTTCTCCCACGTTTCAACCGGTGGTGGCGCTTCACTTGAAATGATTGAAAATGACGGCCATTTACCCGGCATTGATGTAATAGGCTAAAAATATGAGAAAAAAATTGTTACTTGGCAATTGGAAGATGAATAAAACAGTTTTGGAAGCTAAAAGCTTTGCAAAACTTACAGCACCAATTGTTAAAATGGCTTCGTCTGCCGGTATTTTGGTTGGAGTGGCTCCTACATATTTAAGCTTAGATGCAGTTAAAAGCAATAGCTCGGGATTAATTGTCGCAGCTCAAAACTGCCATTATGAAGATCATGGTGCTTTTACCGGCGAAGTTTCAATCCCGATGTTAAAAGAATTGGGTATCGATTGGGTTATTATCGGACATTCCGAAAGACGTCAATATGATAATGAAACCGATGAAAAATGCAATAAAAAAATTCAAAAATTGCTTGCAAATAACATGACTGTGGTTTATTGCGTCGGTGAAACTTTAAAAGAATTTGAAGAAGGTTTAACTAAAGAAGTTGTTGAAAGACAATTGAGAGTTGGTTTAAAAGATTTAAATAGTGAACAACTTCGAAATGTCGTCGTCGCTTATGAACCGGTGTGGTCAATTGGAACCGGTAAGAATGCTTCTGAAGAAATAGCAGAAGATGTCTGTGCCTTCGTTAGAAATATTGTTAAAAGTATGTATGGCGCAGTGAGTGAAGAACTCTTAGTGCTTTATGGCGGTTCGGTTAAACCTGAAAATATCGCGGGATATCTTTCACAAGCGGATGTTGACGGAGCTTTAGTCGGCGGTGCCTCGCTAAAAATCGAATCATTTGAAGCGATGGTTAAGGCTTTAATTTAATTATTTTTAAGACTGTTTATTGGTTACGACATCAATCGACAGTCTTTTTATTTAAGAAAAATTATAATAATTTTAAGACTTTGGAACTCCAAAATCTAAATTTTGCTTAAAATTAGGCAAAAAATTGTTAAAAAGCTTAATGAAAGCCATAGTTTTTTTAAGAAAGGGCTTTCAAAATTTAAAATTGTATGCTATAATTCTTTCGTTCATTAAGACGTTTGATTTTGTGTTGATCAAATGTGGTGTAAAAAAAACACTATGGAGGACAAGAGACATGGACAAAAATTTAACCGCTAACGATGAAGCATATGTTTCGTTAAGGCACATCGACAAAATTTACGATAATAATGTTCAGGCTGTTTTTGATTTCAACCTCGACATAAAAAAGCATGAATTCATTGTATTTGTCGGCCCATCCGGTTGTGGTAAATCCACTACCTTAAGAATGATTGCTGGTTTGGAAGATATCACTAAAGGTGAACTTTATATTGATAACGAACTATGCAACGATAAAACTCCGAAAGATAGAGATATTGCGATGGTTTTCCAAAGCTACGCCCTTTATCCGCATATGTCAGTTTATGATAATATGGCTTTTGGGTTAAAAATTCGTAGAATGCCGAAATATGAAATAGATAAGCGTGTTCATGAAGCGGCAAGAATTTTGCAAATTAAAGAATACCTTGATCGAAAACCGAAAGCCTTGTCCGGTGGTCAAAGACAACGTGTGGCTTTAGGAAGAGCTATCGTTAGAAATGCGAAAGTGTTCTTAATGGATGAACCTTTATCAAATTTGGATGCTAAATTGAGAGTCCAAATGAGAAGTGAGATCATTAAATTGCACGAAGCGTTAGGTGCCACTACCATTTATGTTACTCACGACCAAACCGAAGCCATGACAATGGCAACACGAATTGTCGTTATGAAATTAGGCCGCATTCAACAAATCGGCACTCCGATTGAAATTTATAATCATCCGGCAAACTTATTTGTGGCGGGATTTATCGGCTCGCCGGCGATGAACTTCTTGAAGGTTGAGTTTGATTCAAAAACCGGTGTTGCAAAATGCTCGGATGGAAGAGAACTTGTCATTCCTAAGAAAGTTTATGAAGGTAAAGATATTCCCGAAAAGGTTATTCTTGGTATTAGACCTGAAGATATCGTCCCTGTTGAAAAAGATGGTTACGAAATCGAGGTTAATGTTGCTGAATTATTAGGAAATGAATATTATGTTCACAGTGATTTTGGCGGAGTTGATTTAGTCGCTAAATTCCCGGCGACCAAAATCATTTCGATTCACGACAAATTAAGAATTGATTTCAAAGTCGAAAAAGTCCATTTCTTCGATATTGATACAGAAATGGCAATTTAAATCGGTATTAATAGGCTTTGCCTAATTAATATATAAACATTATTAATGAGCGGATTTGTATAAAACCGTTCAAAAAAAGGAAGGAGAAAAACAATGTTTAGCAAAACAAAGATGCTTCTTTGCGCGGTCGCATTAGTTGGGTTAGTCGGCTGCAGCGGAAGCGGAGATGAGTTTGAACAAAACAATAGTCAGTATGTCGCTCCTGAAGAAACGATGTATGTTATTGGTTCTCATTGGAATAGTTGGACCCCAGATACTATTGCAGAAGCTAATCCGTCTTGTAAATTCCTTAGACAAGGAGAAACCAGTATCTATTATTACGATTTTGAAGTGACTGATACGATGGCTACTGAAAGCCCAATGTTTAAATTCATTGCCGGATCAAGTTGGGATGTTCAATATGGTATGGAAGATGTTGATTTCGATGCTTGCAACGATGCGTTTAAAGCTTTATTCCCAGGCAAAACTAAAGAGGATTGGAAGGAAGGAACTGGCAATCGTTCTAACATTGAATTAACCGGTGATTGTGTAGGATCTTATCATATTACTTATAATCCTTATGATTTAAGATCTGATGACGAAGGAAGAGGATTCAAGTTCGTCATTAATTTCACCGCTGCCGCTTAATAGTTTATAGAAAGGAAAGAAAGAATGAAAAAATTATTAACATTTGGTACTGCTTTATTATCAACATTAGCTTTAGTAGCTTGTGGTGGTGGCAATACTCAAGAAAATATTGATAAAGTCGAAATCAATATTTGGGCGACCGCTGCCGAACAACAAGTTATTGATGCTGTTATCGAAGATTTTAATAAACAACAAACCGAAGAATCGAAAAAATTCAAAGTTAAATTTACTGCTGTTGCAGAAAGTGATGCAGGTACAACTTTAGCTAAAGACCCAACAGTTGAAGGTGCTCCGGCCTTGTTCTTATGTGCTGATGACCATATTCCAAATTTACAATCTTTAAATATCGTCTCCGAAATTAAAGGTGAAAGAAGAAACAAAATTATTGCTGAAAATAGTGAAGTTGCTGTCGCTGGTGCTACTATCGATGGCAAACTTTACGGTTATCCGGTTACTTCCGATAACGGATACTTCTTATGGTATAATAAGGGCTTTGAAGGACTTGAAAGCAAAATCGGTTCTTTAGAAGAGTTACTTAAATTTGCTAAAGATAATGGAAAACAAGTCTTAATGGATGTTGATAATGGTTGGTATGCTAGCTCATTTATCATGTCTCCTCAAGCTAATGGCCCTGAATCTATTTTATGGAAAAGAAACGATGAAGGTAAAGTATATTGTGAAACCAACTGGGACAACGAAAAAGGCGTTGAAGTTTCTGAATACATTGCAGGACTTTTAACCGAATATACCAACAGTGGTACTTTGGTTGATGGACTTAACGACCAAATCATTGACGGATTTGAATCCGGTGATATGATCGCTGCTGTTTCTGGAACTTGGATGGAAAGAGAGTTAAGTCCGATTCTTGGAGACGATTTAGCTGCGGATAAATTACCGACTTACACTATTGATGGCACTGCTTATCAAATGGCTTCTTTCACCGGTTCTAAGATTTATGCTATAAATAAAACTAGACTAGTTGAAGAACAAAAGACCGCGGCTGCTTTAGCAGAATTATTAACTTCTAAAGAAGCTCAATTAATCAGATTTGAAAAGAGAGCTACTTTACCATGTAACAATGAAGCCGCGAAGGATTCGAGATACACTGAACACGTTACTATTGGCGGTGCTGCTTTATTAAAACAAAATGAATTTGCCTGTGTTCAAGCAAAAGTTGCTGAAAGTAGATACTGGGATATCGGTAAAGCAATCGGACAAGCTTACATCGATAGCCAAATCAAAGACGCTGACGGTAATACCCTTACTTGGGCTGCTTTCTTACAAGCTCAAATGGACACTTTAAGAAACGCTGTCTAGTTTTTTGAACCATATATTCATTTAGGAGGAGCGATCCTTCTCCTAAATGAATTTTTTTCGAAGGAGAGTAATGATATGAATAAAGATACTAAAGATGAAATTCAAGACTCAAATGAAAAGGAAAGCACCGAATTAAATGGTGTCTTTACCAAAAAAGTTCATCCTATTAGTCCTGCTGTTTACTTTTTCACTTCAGTTTTAAATGCAATTTGGAAGGGAGTTTACTGGCTTTTAGACTTAATTTTCTCAATGTTCAGTTCCATTTTCCATTTCATTAAAATTATCGGAGTGGGTATTTATAATGGCGCCATTGGAATAGTGAATTTCTTTAAAAGAAAAGTTCACCAATTTAAATATAATGATAAAGCCGGAAGATTATCCTACTTCTTATTCGGTTATTCATCATTCTCTCATAAGCAATACACGAATGGTGTTTTATTTGCCTTATTCGAAGTAGTTTACATCTTGATGTTTGCAATCTTTGGGGTCAATGCTATCTATATGTTGACCGCCGGAAGATTAGGTCTTGTGACTCCTGGTTCTGATCCGAATTGTGAAGACGAAATGTTCTGTGATTGGGTTGCCGGTGATAACTCGATCATGATCTTAATCTATGGATTGCTATGGATTTTGTCGATTGGATTATTCCTTTATATTTGGAATAGAAGCATCGATAGCGGTTATTATAACTATCGTATTGATGAATTTATTAAATTTGAAGAAATCGATAAAAAGAACATTGAAATTGCAAAACGCTTTGACGAAGAAGCTAAAACTGCTTTTGATGAGGGTGTAAGTTCAGCTAACTTCTTAAAATCGAAAAAAGAGGAAATCGAAGAGTATGTTTCACAAATTGAAGATGCTCAAGAGCGTGATTACACGAGATATCTTTTAATTAACAACTGTCGTCATTCATTTAAACATTTTAAGAAAGTACAAAAACAAGAAAGAGTTATCGAAAGACTTAAAAAACGCAAAGAAGTATTAGTTGCAAGACGTGATGAAGGATATAAAGTTCAAAAAGCTAAATATGAGCAAAAGCGTGCCGCTTATACTGGCGATGATGAATTATATCTTGAAAAATTAGATGCTTCTCTTGAAAAATACGACAATAAAACCATGCTAAAGGTTGCTCATAGCGATAAAAAGATCAGCAAACAGCAGCATGTTTTAGAAGAAATCAACAAGAGATATTCTACTTATGTCGAAATGCAACATACTAAAAACAATGATAAATATGGTAAATTTAATGATTACTATAAACATGTTGCAAATCTTGATTCTAATATTCTCTTTTACACTCATTATGAAGAGTTCAAAGAACGTTATTTATCACGCTTAGATAAAAACAAGGAAAAGAATCAAGAAAACGCTCAGGCAATTGTTGATCTTGGAAAAGAAATGAATGAAAAAATCAATAGAACCAGAGCTAATTTTGATGAGATTCGTGAAAAGAAAAAAGCACTCAATGATGAATTGAATCAAGTTAAAACCACATATAAAGAATCGGTTAATGCCATTAAAGCTGCTCAAGAGCCAAATATGGAAGAACTTTTGTTAGAAGCCAAGGCCAAATTGGTTGATGATACAACTTTGATTATGCGGCGATTAAATGATTTGCCGACCGATAAAAACATTAAATTATTGGAAAAAGAAGAAATTAAGGAATCTAAAAATGCCTATGTCCGCGATAAGAAATTCTTGAAGACTAATTACACAAGTGAAGAATTTGCTTTTCAAGAAGTAGTAGATATGATGATCCTTGATTATAAATTAGAATATAAAGAAGCGGTTAAATTCGCAAAGGCGTTATTTATTACTGAGGACAAAAAAGAAAAGAGATTTTTGTCAGAAGAAGAAGTGGCGCAAAAACTTGACGAACTCAAGAATCAAAAAGAGGAATATCTTAGCGCACATCCTGACAAATATGTAGGTAAGCCTAAATCATTTATTGAAACTGTCAAAGGTTTATTCAATGATAAATTCCATGTCACAATTTTATTCTTCCCGGTAGTAGGCATGTTGTTTATTTCAATTATGCCGCTATTATTCTCGATTCTTGTTGCCTTTACAAACTATTCGCAAGGTCATATTCCGCCGACTCAATTATTTACTTGGACCGGACTTGAGAATTTCTTTACTTTATTCAATCCACCTGAGAATTCTCCTTATCTATATTTACCTTCAGCATTGATGAGAACGGTTCAATGGACCTTAATTTGGGCAATCGTTGCTACTTTCTCTAACTATATCTTAGGTATTGTTGTCGCCTTATTGATTAATAAAGAAGGAATAAAATTAAAGAAATTATGGAGAACCATCTTCATGATGACAGTTGCTATTCCTCAATTCATTTCGTTACTTTCAATTGCAACATTACTTAAGGATACTGGAGCGGTTGGAACTTTATATGTGCAAACGTTTGGAACTAAATTGGGCTTTGGCTCTTCTACAACGGCACAAGGTATATTAATAACCAAGATTATTATTATCTTAGTTAATATTTGGGTTGGTATTCCGTACACGATTCTTTCGACAACCGGTATCTTATTGAATATTCCAAAAGATTTATATGAATCAGCGAGAGTTGATGGTGCTGGCGCAGTAACTCAATTTACCAAAATTACTATGCCATACATCTTATTCGTTACCGGTCCTTACTTGATTACTCAATTTGTTGGAAATATCAATAACTTCAACGTCATCTTCTTCTTGACTGGTGGTGGCCCAGCTATTACCGGATCCGCATTATTAGGTTTAGGACAAACTGACTTATTAATTACATTCTTATATAAAATCATTACATCGACAAACAATCCACAATATGGTATTGCTAGTACTATCGGTATTGTAATCTTCATCATTTGTTCATTTATTTCGATTGTAATGTACAACAAGAGTAATTCTATTAAAGAGGAGGATCAATTCCAATAATATGAAAAGTTTAAAAACAGGTCGAATTATTTCGAACACAATTATTTATATAATTTTAGCTCTCATGTCGATCGTTTGGCTTCTTCCGATTGTTTGGATTATTCTCCAATCATTCGGGGGCAGCATTGGTGACAAAGCGAGATTGATTCCAAGTGAATTTACTTTCAATAATTATCTTTACTTATTTAGTAATTTTACAGGAATAACGAATCCTCGTGGTTCAAACCATTCTTTAGATGGATACTTCTTTGGATGGTTCTGTAATACGCTTATCGTCGCTGTTCTATCTTGCTTAATTTCAACATTATTTGTTTTAGGTACAGCTTACGCGCTTTCAAGATTCAGATTTAAGGCTAGAACGATTTTTATGAAAGTAAATCTCGTTATCGGTATGTTCCCTGGATTCTTGAGCATGATTATTATGTACTGGGTAATGCGTGATATATTCCATTTGCAAGGAAATTATATGTCATTAGTAATCATTTATTCGGCTGGTGCCGGCGGAGGATACTATATCGCTAAGGGTTTCTTCGACACGATATCTAAAAATATCGACGAAGCAGCGATGATAGATGGGGCTTCAAAAAGCCAAATTTTCTGGCAAATTATCTTGCCACTTGCTAAACCGATTATCGTTTATACAGTATTAACAAGTTTTATGGGACCATGGGGAGATTACGTAACATCTTCTTACATCATCGGACTTCAAAATACTGAAAACTGGACCGTGGCTATTGGTTTATATCAATTCACTACAGGACAAGATATCGCGGCCTCTTACTATACGCAATTTGCAGCTGGAGCTGTATGTGTCGGATTACCGATTACATTGTTGTTCTTCGCACTGCAAAAATATTATGTATCAGGCGTTACGGGTGGCGCAGTTAAAGGATAGGATTAATTATGAAAAAGAGATTTGTATTTATACTTACATCTCTTTTTTCACTTTCAGCACTAGTTTCTTGTAATAATAGCAATCCTAATGAAGGTTGTGATGACATGTTCGAGGATTGTGGAGGAGAGAATAGTAGTAGTGAAAATAAGAGAATTGATTTACAAAAATATAGTGGAACCAATTATCAGTTTGATGAGCAAAGCACCAATGAAAATGGTTCTGTAAGTTATGAAATCTTTGTAAGAAGTTTTTATGATTCAGACGGAGATAAGACCGGAGATTTTAACGGAGTAAAAGAAAAACTTCCGTATCTTGCAGATTTAGGTATTAAAACCATTTGGTTAATGCCGATTATGCCTTCCCCGTCATATCATGGTTATGATGTTAAGGATTATTATGATGTAAATCCCGATTATGGAACTATGGATGATTTTATTGCGCTTACTGAAGAAGCGGAAAAATACCATATTGACGTCATGATCGATATTGTGTTTAATCATTCGAGTACTTACAATCAATGGTTTATCGACTCATATAATGATTACGTTAATAATAATCAAAGCGCTGATTCTAAAGCTGATTGGTATGTGTGGTCTCAAGAGTTTAAAACCGGTTTTTCAAGATACGGCAATGTTTTTTATGAATCAAGATTCGATTCATCGATGCCGGATTTTAACACCGAGAACGAAGAAGTTCGCCAAGAAATGGTAAATATTTTAAAGTTTTGGGTCGATCGTGGAGTTGATGGTTTTAGATTTGATGCCGTAAAATATTTCGATTACGGAAATACCTCTTATAATTCACAATTCTTAACTTATTTAAAAGAACAAATATGTGAATACAAACCATCGGTTTATTTTGTCGGAGAATGTTGGGATCCTATTAACGTTATAAATAATTATTACACATCAAAATGCGATTCATTTTTTAAATTCAACGCTTCTCTAGAAAGCAATGGAGATGATTCGATTTTGCGCCAAGTTAAAGCATTGATTTCTTCAAATAAATTTGGTGAAACGATCGAAAGTCAAGAACGAATTTTAAAAGAGAAGAATCCTAATGGATATTCATCGTATTTCTTGTCAAATCACGATATGGATCGCGCTTCAAATTCCTTTACAGGATACTATGCAAAAATGGCAGCGTCATTAACATATTTGCTTCCCGGTACTCCATTTATGTACTATGGCGAAGAAATTATGCTTAAGGGAAAACGAAATACGACACCTGACGATTTAAGCGATGCTAAAAGAAGATTGCCAATGATTTGGTCAAAGACCGATAAAACAGGTGAATGCCAATTCCCCGAACGGAATCGATTAGATCTTGATGACACGGAACAAGTCGAAGAAGGCGTTTTAGATGCTCAAGAAGAAGGATTTTCACTATTAAATCATTATAAGAAAGTGATTAATATTCGTAATAAATATCCATTCTTAAAGCAAAGTATATTTACTAATTTAACAAATAAGGTAAATCAAGATTATGATCATGTTCTCGCTTATAAATTAAGTTTAAATGATGATTATATCATTGTAATTCATAATTTTGAGACAAAAAACGTTGAAATAGATGTTTCTGACTTTGCGACTGAAATGCTTGATGAGGTATCATGTACGCAATTGACACCGGAACTTTCACAAGGCAAATTGAAAATCGGAAGACTTTCAACAGTTATTCTTAAATAAACTAAAAACCGCTAATTCATTTAGCGGTTTTTTAATAGCGTATCCATATAATAAAGACGTTTTTTAATTAATTAATAAATTATGAATTTTTAAATTTATTTTTTCTCTTTTGCTTTAGAAAAAGCGGGATCATCTTTGCCTAATAATGGAAAAAGCAAAATAAATAAAGCATCGATAAATAGTATTGAGATAAAAGTAACCATAATTGATTTTATCGCTTGAGAAAGATCTTTTAAAGGAAGAGAAACCCCACAATAAAGAAGTATTGAATATATTAATAAAGCAAATAGAATAACATCAGCGATTCCTAAAAGTTTTAAAAAACGATCATTTAAAGAATTGTCATCGTTATAGGCGAGATTTTTTATAAACATACTTCCTTTTTTAAAAGAAATAATGGTGTTGTATATTTGTAAGCCAATGAAACATAAAGATAATAAAAGACATAAAATATACATTATTTCATCAAAAATATTATCTGCACCGTGTTGAATTAAATTGATGATGTCTAATGTTAAAAAAAGCACATTAAAACCTAAAACAACGATTAAACTAGATAAAAGTGTATATCGATAAATTTTTAGTTTCATAACGAAAATATTATAACTTTTTATTTGCTTCTTTGGAATAGAAAAACTATAAATGCCTTTTTTTTAAATTCAAATACTGATAAAATAATTTTGTATTATGTATTAAGGGAGACTAACTATTAAATAACAAGAGGAAATTTAAATATTTTCTAAAAAATAATAATTAGCCACGACAAAAAGAACTTGAAGATAGTACAAGTTAAAAGAATCTATCGAAAATTAAGTTATTTACAAAGAGAAGCATCAAATTTCTTTTGATGAGTCTCTAGGTAATAAATGATGCGAATTAACTTTTTCGCACAGTGACTATCAGCAACTCTCAAGCATTTGTGATCAGTCACCTTCTTCTTAATCCAAAACTGCTTCATGGTATCGTTATGAATACAAACAGTCTTCACAACATTCATTAAAGCATAACGAAGATGAGAAGAACCACGCTTAACCATCTTACCTTTGAATGATTTGGTACCAGATTGAGAAATGCCTGCGTCAAGACCCGCAAAAGCGATGCAACTATTAGCATTATGAAATCTAGAAAAATCACCAAACTCAGAAATGATGGTCGCAGCACTTATTAACCCCATTCCAGGAATGGAAGCGGTAGGAGAATCAATATCTAACATGATCTTAGTTATTTTAGATTCAATTGATTCAACTTCTTTATCTAAAGATTCAAAAGTAGAGATTAAAGAAAGCAATTCATCAATTAAGTAATCTGAAGAATTGCCAACTGTATGAGAGGCAGCATCTTTAATTAAAGCGACTTTAGATAAAGAGAAATTATGAGAAATATTATGAACTAAATTCATATCTTTCTTAGACCATTTAGAGATTCTACTAGGAGTTTTATACTTCTTTAGAATAAATAATGCTGTTATAGATTTAAGTTTATTTGAGAAAAAGGACTTAAATTCAGGAAAAACAGTATCTAAAATGTTCGTCATCTTAACTAAGATGAGAGAACGTTGAGAAACATAAGTTTCTCTTAATCTAGTTAGACTCTTAAGCGCTTGTATGTGGTACAATGATTGTTGATAGGGCTTGTATTCATTTTTAGAAGAAATGAAATGAGCAATAACTAAACAATCGATTTTATCTGTTTTGGTTCTTCTAAGTGACATTTGGCTGTGGAACCTAGAAACCTGTAAAGGATTTAATTCAACAAAATTAAATCCATGTTTAGATAAAAAGGCCTTAAGGTTTAAACCATAATGACCGGTTGCTTCAAGCCCTATCTTGATTTCTTGAGAACGATCAAGAGCAAGCAAAGAAGATAACAGATCATTAAAACCTTCTTTAGAGTTTTGTATCGTTTTTGGAGGAACGATAACAAAACCATCATTATTGATAATTGCAAAGTCATGTTTGTACTTAGCAATATCAATTCCAACAAAAAACATAAAAATACCTCCAATATGTTGTTAGTGACTGTTATGATTCCATAGCTTTTACTTCTTGTAGCCTTGTTCTACATAAATCGTCTAGCGATATCTAACTAATTAACAATAGAAAATAAAAGCTGTGGTAAGAGCCTCCACAAACTAGTCAAAGCTAGAAGAAAATAGGTACAAATCCACAGCCACGATCTAATTATAACAGCTGGCCAGCTGTTATAATTAAATACTTAGTTCTCAAAGAAAGGAAAAGTTATAAAGTTATTCATTTCTTAGAGTAATTTTATAATACAAGGAAAAAAATGAAGAGAAATGTTATTTTGCCGTTACTAGCCGTTTTAACGTTAGGTGCTTGCGCAGGCACAGATGGCGATTCTTCGATGGGTAGCTCTTTAGGACAGTCGTCTAGTACGTCTCAAAGTGTTAGTTCATCGTTTGAAAGTTCTTTAGAAGAAAGTTCGTCAAAAGATAGCTCTTTGGAAGAAACTTCTGTAGAAGAAAGCGCATCTTCTGAAGAATCTAGTTCTTCACAAGAAGAGGAAACTTCAAGTCAAATTGATGAAACACCAGAAAACATTGATAAAGTTGTAATCTATGTTTGGGCGACTGCTGAAGAACAACAAGTTATTGATGCTGTTATCGAAGATTTCAATAGCAAACAAACTAAAGAATCGAAAAAATTTAAAATCAATTTTATGGTTGTTCCAGAAAGGGATGTTGGTACAACCTTAGCTAAAGATCCAACAGTTGATTTCGCTCCGGCCTTGTTCTTATGTGCTGATGACCATATTCCAAATTTACAGTATTTAAATATTGTCTCTGAAATTGAAGGTAACGTAAAGGATAAGATTATCGCTGAAAACACTAAAGTTGCTGTCGAGGGTGCTACTATCGATGGTAAACTTTACGGATATCCGGTTACTTCCGATAATGGATACTTCTTATGGTATAATAAGGGCTTTGAAGGACTTGAAAGCAAAATCGGTTCTTTAGAAGAGTTACTTAAATTTGCTAAAGATAATGGAAAACAAGTCTTAATGGATGTTGATAATGGTTGGTATGCTAGCTCATTTATCATGTCTCCTCAAGCTAATGGCCCTGAATCTATTTTATGGAAAAGAAACGATGAAGGTAAAGTATATTGTGAAACCAACTGGGACAACGAAAAAGGCGTTGAAGTTTCTGAATACATTGCAGGACTTTTAACCGAATATACCAACAGTGGTACTTTGGTTGATGGACTTAACGACCAAATCATTGACGGATTTGAATCCGGTGATATGATCGCTGCTGTTTCTGGAACTTGGATGGAAAGAGAGTTAAGTCCGATTCTTGGAGACGATTTAGCTGCGGATAAATTACCGACTTACACTATTGATGGCACTGCTTATCAAATGGCTTCTTTCACCGGTTCTAAGATTTATGCTATAAATAAAACTAGACCAGTTGAAGAACAAAAGACCGCGGCTGCTTTAGCAGAATTATTAACTTCTAAAGAAGCCCAATTAATCAGATTTGAAAAGAGACAAAGTATACCATGTAACAATGAAGCCGTGAAGGATCCGAGATACACTGAACATAGTCCTATCGGCGGTGCTGCTTTATTAAAACAAAATGAATTTGCCTGTGTTCAAGCAAAAGTTGCAGAAAGCAGATTCTGGAGTATCAGTTGCACAATTGGACGGGCCTACATCGATAGCCAACTTAAAGATGCTAACGGTAATACTTTTACTTCTTGGGCGGCTTTCTTGCAAGCTCAAATGGATACTTTAAGAACTGCCGTTTAATTTTTTAAGATATAACACCGATTTTTCTATTAAGTAGAATTTCGGTGTTTTTTTGCTATTTGTAATTTTTAAAAGACAAATCATGACTTTTTTTTATTTTTAGAATAGGAAAAGCAAAAAAATGCCCCTTTTTTTAAAATATAAATAATGATAAAATAAAATTATATCAAGGAGACAAAGAAATGAAGAAAAAATTTATTTTCGGTTTAGTAGCTTTGATGACCTTGGGCCTTGCTGGTTGTAATGGCGATTCTAACGATTCGCCATCTTCATCGTCAACCCCACCTTCATCGGTGCCAACTTCAACCGGACCATCTGAACCCCATCCTTTAGAAGGGCAATCGATTAGTATTCACTATTATCGATTTGATAATGACTATAGTGCTTGGGCCTTGTGGCTTTGGGAAATGGGAGGTACTGATGGTAAGGAGTATCAATTTACTAGTACCGATGATTATGGGGCTTATGCGCAAATTTCACTTACGAATTGGAGTGCAAATGTCTTAACTAAAAATTTAGGAATTATCGTTAAGTCAAAAGGAAGTTGGGCACAAAAAGATGTTGAAAGTGATCGAACAATTTATTTTTCACAATTAAATAAGGATGCGTCTGACACCTATCATGTGTACTTGAAGACTAACGATCCGACCATTTATACGGATGCAAGTCAAGTTGAAAGAAATGATATTATCTCCCCAAAATTTGTTAGTGAAAATAAGATTACCTTTCAAACAAGTGGACCAATTAAAAATTATAAAATATACGAAAATGAAGATGTGATAGCTGATGTTAGTGTTGATACTGACACGCAGACATTTACTTATGAATTTACAGAAGCTCATCCTGCGTCATTGACCAATACTTATAAAGTTGAAGTGACGTTTAGTGCCGATGATACAAAGATCACAAAAACTGTCGAAATCAACCAATTGTTTAAAACTGAAACTTTCGATCGAGAATTCACTTATGAAGGCGACGATCTTGGTGCTACTTATAGCGAAGATAAGACAACATTCAAAGTTTGGTCACCGGTTTCTAGTGAAATTAAAGTAAGAATTTATAATAACGGAACACCGACTTCAGTCTCAACTGAAAAGGGCGACGATACTTACGAAGAACGCGAGATGACTAAAGGAGACAAAGGTGTATTTAGCGCAGATGTCTCCGGAGATTTAGCTGGAAAATACTATACTTACGTTGTTACTAACAGCAAATATAAAGATAAGGAAGTTGTCGATCCATACGCTAAATCAGCCGGTGTCAATGGTTTAAGAGGCATGATCGTCGATTTCAATGATACGAATCCGGTTGGTTGGGAAGAAGTAGAACCACATCAATATGATCGCAAACAATTAGCGGTTTATGAAACTCATGTCAGCGATCTTACATCTTCTACGACATGGTCTTCAAGAGAAGAAGATGCTCAATATGCTAAACTCTTCAAAGGTGCTTATCTTGAAGGTACTACATATACTGAAGATGACGTGACTGTAAAAACAGGTTTTGATCACATTAAAGAGTTAGGCGTAAATGCTGTTCAATTAGTACCGGTGTTTGACCAATATAACGATGAAACGAACATGAAGTTTAACTGGGGATACAATCCGTTAAATTACAATGTTCTTGAAGGTGGTTATTCAACCGATCCATATGATGGCTATGTAAGAATCAGAGAATTCAAAGAATTGGTAATGGCATATAACAAAGCCGGAATCAATATCATTATGGATGTTGTCTACAATCACGTAAATGCTGTTGGTGGTTCTAACTTTGATGTTTTAATGCCAGGTTATTATTATCGCTATACTTCAAACAATGCATTATCTAATGGTTCCGGTTGCGGCAATGAAACTGCTTCTGAAATGCCGATGTTTAGAAAGTTCATGAAAGACTCCACTGAATTCTTAGCTAAAGAATATAAACTTGGTGGTTTCAGATTCGATTTGATGGGATTGCACGATCTTACTACGATGGATCAATTAGTTGCCAATCTTAAAGAATTCAATCCAGCCATCTGTGTTTATGGTGAACCTTGGACTGGAGGAACTTCCACTTTGCCAGATGCTCAAAGTGCCAAACAAATCAATGGCGGCAAATATCAAGGCTATGGTCAATTTAACGATCAAATGAGAGATGCGTTAATTAAAGGTGGTATGAGTGGTAAAACCGAAAAAGGTTGGGTTAATACTTCTTCAACTACCTCAGCTACAGATATGACGAAAATTACAAGTGGTATTAAAGGATTTACTAATAGCAATATCGCTGATCCTAATAAGACCGTCAACTATGTCACATGCCACGATAATTACACTTTAGTAGATCGCATGGAGGCAGCAGGTATTACAAGTGCCTTTAACGCCAAGAGCGGAGCGATGCTTGCCAACTCAATTGTCTTTACTTCACAAGGAACGACATTCATGCTCGCCGGAGAAGAATTCTTAAGAACTAAAGGCGGCGACGATAATTCTTACGAATCGTCTTATGAAGTTAACGAATTAGATTATTCATTAAAAATCAAAAACGCAAAGATGTTTGAAAATTACAAAAAATTAATTGAATTGAAGACATCTGTCGATGGTTTATCATTAGATACTGATGATTGCAAAAATATTCAAATTACTGTAAATAACAATAATCAGATTGTCTATGAAATCAAAGATACTGCGAACAATAGACTTTATCGAATCGTTCACAATAACGGCACCGGTACTTTGGGCACAGTCGATTTTGCCGGATTTACACTTTATCTTGACACTTACTTAGGCGTTCAAGAAACGACATTATCGGCGACCACTAATTGTAGAGCCTATCAAACGATTATCGCTTATAAAAGTCTATAATCGGTAAACAAAAAAACTAAGAGGAAATCATCAAGTACTCTTAGTTTTTTTATGCTTTAAATGATGTTATATTTTTTTATTATCAGGAGTTTCGATGATACTTATATCTTTAATATTATTTAACTTTTCTAAAAGATCGGGTTCTAATATTTTTTTACCTTCGGGAGAGTTAAAAAAATCTTCTTCGTCTTTTGCGTTTTTAAAAATCAAAGATTCTTCATTTGAAGCCGGATAAATCGAAAGCATCCGATCGGCGAGATCTTTATTATTCTTTGAAAGCAAAATCAATAAAAAGTTAATGAAAACAAAACCGATTGAAAGAATGATGAGTGAACTATCGGTTCCTAAGCAAACACCGATGAAAGGGATAATAAATAAGATAAAAGGACGAATAATTATCTTGTATTTAGCAGGTAAATATCCATTTTTACGATTGACGTAGGTAACTTTAAAAAATCTTTGAAATAAAGTTTCATTATTTTTATTGCATAGAGGAATTATCGTAAATAAAGTGATAAAACTTAAAGAAAATCCGATGATTCGCGAAAGCAAACGATAATTTTCGTTTGTAATAGATAATGTTGAATAATCATCGTTAAATATTTTTAAGTAGTCTTTTAAATCGGTATATGAATTATAAAAAAGATCGTGCATATTTTGTTCGTATACTTTTCCAGATCCCTCTAATTTTATTGCTAGACTATCGACATTAAATGAGCCGTCTTCATTTTGAACATATTGATAATAGTCGGTTTTATATTCTTGATAATTTGGTTCACTTACTAATCTTAAAACATTGCAGTTATAAATATGGATGATTGTATAATTCGTTTGATAGTAGTCATTGTAGTAAGCTTCAAGTTTATCGCTAAACTCTTCAAAATAAAAATTTTGAATCACAGCTTCATATTTTGTATAATCTTGATTTGCATCCAAATTTAGATCGTATCGATCTTCGATTTCTCGCATTTGATTTTCGTTACCAAGATAATTAAAAGATGTGGCAAATACACCATATAAAGTTGTTATATATAAAATAAAAGTCATTAAAAATAAACTTATTGTGTCAAGCACGTAAGCCCCTAAATGTATATTTAACGGAGCCCTTGAAACTCTAACCGATTGTTTCATTATTTATACCTCTAGCTTTTTGTCGATTGATATAAAAAGCTTCTTCTTCTTTGTTGCTGAAGAAAATCGAATTATCCGCATCGACAACGACCGAGTTGCTTAAAAAATCATGAATACAACGTCTTTTCTTGCAGAATAAGAACATCGTGTAAGAAATTAAGAAAAGACCGCCGAAAGTGACAATACCTAATAAATATTCTAAGAAAATATAGGCTAACCAGCGAGGAATCAATAAGTATTTCTTTAAACTATATCCGTCTTTAGAAACAAGGCCCAAATGCATAATCTTTTTGCCGATTGTTTCTGAATAAGGCATGAATAAAGGAATCAATAAATCAAATATAAAAGATATTCCAATTAAAGTTGGGACGATTAACGAAAGACTTTTAATCATCAGCGAATCATTAGCGTCTGATAGAGTTTTGACCGGTGCACTTTCAAGTACTTTAACACAAGCATTTTGATAAGTTTCAATAAAAAATTGTAAAGTCACATCGCTTTTAGATTCATCGATTAAGGTAAAAGTATGGGTTTCTTCATTGTAATCACGAATGTTTGATTCTTCTAAACCCAATTTTAAGATTTGACTTTTATAAATGTCGGGAGATAAATTATTTTGTCCTTCAAAATCCTTGTATTTTTGTGTGTAATAATCATAAAGAGAAGAAGTTAATTTAATTTCGTAATTTTGATTGGACACTTTGACTTCGGTATTATATAAATCATCGATTGTTTTAAATTCGAAAGTTGAATTAGCGCGATAGTTTCCTTCACTATCGACAAAAAATAATTCTGATTCGCGATATAAATTTACAATTTTTTCGTTATTTTCAAGATATAAATCGCGATTAAAAACATTTGGATAAATTAAACCGAAGAATAAAATTAGCGTTAATCCAGTTACAATTAAAAAATCAATGAGCCTTGCTAGCATTCGCTTGCCTTTTTTAGCTAATAAAATCTGTTTCATAAAAAAATTATATCATTTTGAATATTGAAAACAAATATATTGTCGCGATAATTAATATTAATCAACTTATGAAAATATATTATTTTTTATATTAAATGTATGTATAATATAACTATAGTTAAGGAGGCTATTTTATGGAAACAAACAATGAAATTTATTCAACTGATTCGCGAAATGAAGTTTCATTTGCTAAAGTATTCGGGTGGTTGTTTTTAGGAATTGCAATTTCTGGATCATTATCTTATTTAGTACCTTTACTTTGTGTGACAGTATTAAATCCATCATCTTTAATTGGATTTATAATTGCGGGAGTATTCATTCAACTAATTGTACCTTTTATCATTAGTTTTAAAACGATGTTTGCCCAAAAGGCTAGCAAAGTGGCTTTTTGGTATGTTGTCGATGCTATTGGAATGGGTTTCTTGCTCTCGTCTATTTGGCTTGCTTATGATACAACGACCATTATGCTCGCCTTACTTACTAGCGCAGGAGTTTTTGGAGTTATGGCATTGTATGGGCTACTTTCCAAACGAAATCTAAATCACTTGGGAACTTTCGGAATTATGTTTTTATTCGGAGCGATAGTTGTTTCATTATTTAACTTCTTTATTGGAAGTGCTGCAGTCGATTATTTTGTTTCAATTGCAGTTTTAGCGGCAGTTTTAGCGTTAGTGGCGTTCGATATGTTCCGTATTAAAAGCATCGCTTATGCCGGATTGATGAATGATAATTTAGGCGTTTACTTCGCTTTTATGCTTTATACTGACTTTATTAATATCTTTATTAGACTCGTGGTGCTTCTTGGCAATCGCAATCAATAAAAATCGAAATTGTGCATCAAAAGATAGATGCACTTTTTTTATGAGTTATTTTAAAGAGGTATCTATTTGTTACTGCTTGGAATGATTATAAACATTATGATATATTTTTATACGCAAATTTGATGTTGGAGGTTTTTATGAAGTATTCACCTAAATATTTTCACGATTCATTACCGAAATGGAAAAGGCGGAAAGATTCTTTAATTTGTCGCTTTACATATCGCCCAATCTCATTTGTTTTATCTAGTTTATGCGCAAATTTAAATATAAGCGCTAATGCGGTAAGCTGCTTTAGTATCATTGTGGCAATCGTTGGTCCCATACTTTTTCTTTTTAATAATTTTGTTTGCGCAATTGTTGGAGCAAGTCTTATTGTTTTTTGGGCAATTCTTGATTGCACCGATGGCAATTTAGCACGTAGTTGTAAAAAGCAACCATATGGCGATTTTTTTGATGCTATTAGCAGTTATATATTAATCGCTTTAATGTGCCTATGCGTAGGAATCTACACTTTTAATAATGGTGGTTTGTTTGTTAAACCATTTACTATGTGGATTTTGATATTAGGCGCTTTAGCAAGCACTAGCGACACTATAATGCGTTTAATATATCAAAAATTTAATAGTGCAACTCGTGCATTAGTCGATAAAAAAATTATAAAACCTATTTACGATGAAAGAACTGATAATAGTAAAACTGGATCTTTAAAAACAAAAATCGAATCGGCAATGGGTTATTTTCCGGTTATTTTACTTTTTGCAACAATTTTCAATTTTTGTGATTTATTTCTAGTGCTTTGCTTTGTTTATTATTTTGGTGCATGCTTGCTAAGTGTTACAAGGTTATTGCTCAAAGCATGGAAGTATCGTAATATTTCTTTTAAAGATAGTAGTGATATAGATGTTGAATAGGTGATCAAGATGACTAACATTTCAAATAACGAAATAGAAAAGCTTAATTTAAAATGTCAAACAATGCTTAATTGGGTAACAGAAACAATTTTACATAAACGAGAAATGTATCTCCCTGAAAAAACTAGTATGAAACTTGAAGGGGGAAAAATATTTTATAATGTGATGCCGTGTATTGTTGAATCTCAAAGTGTTGCAGGTGTTAAAATTGTCTCTCGGTATCCTCAAAGGGATCCGGTGCTTGATAGTAAACTTTTTTTATATGATCTTAATACCGGTTATTTAAAGGGAATTTTAGATGCCGATTTCATTACGACATGGCGTACTGCTGCGGTCGCAGTTCATTCTATAAAATTGTTTGCAAAAAAAGATTACCGAATTGTCGCTTTTATTGGTCTAGGTGTAATTGGAAAAGCTACCTTACAAATGTTTTTAGAAACATTAGATAAGGAGAATATTATTGTACGTATCTTTAACTATCAAAATTGTGCTGAAAAGATCATCAAGCAATTCGAGCATTATCAAGGAGTGAAATTTGAATGTTTTGATGATTATTTACAAATGGTGGCAGATGCTGATGTCATTGTTTCAGCAATCACTTTTGCAGAAACGGATTTTGCTAATGAAAATGCCTATAAAAAAGGATGTTTACTTGTTCCTATTCACACTCGAGGTTTTCAAGGATGTGATTTGACATTTGATAAAATTTTTGGCGATGATTATGGACATATTCAAGGATTTAAATATTTCAAAAATTTTAAATCTTTCAATGAAGTGACGGATGTCGTCAACAATCGATGCAAAGGGAGAGAAACCGACGAAGAGCGAATAATCGCTTATAATATCGGTATTGCTTTACATGATATAGTTTTTGCTCAAAAAATTTTTGAAGCGATAACCGAGAATAAAGATAATCATTGATACTTTTTATAACTGGAATCTATTTCTAGTAACTCATCAAAATTATCTATTTCCACAATGTCGAATTTGCTGCATTCTTTGATTTTGACGTTAAAGTTATCTTTATAATAATTAAAAATGCAAGCTTCCCAAAATTCTTGTTTACCTTGAGAAGTTTTGTATATTTCGGGTAGATATTGCCTAATTTTTTTGGAATCATTTTTATTCCAATAAGAAATACCGAAAGCTTGATAGCAATTGGTATTTCCTTTTTGATAATTTTTGGCAACTCCATCACAACTTTTAAAGCACCAGTCATCAGTCTCAATTACTTTTGCTCCTAAGTAGTTTGAATCGTAATGATATTTTTCAATAATGTCGGGATTGGATATCAAAAAATCGGCTTCACATATGTAGCAATTATCCAAATATGGAAGAGCTTTTATAATTGAGGAAATATTATTTGTAATATTATATTCATCGTTATCGATAAATTTAATAAAGGGATAATCAATTAACAATTCGTCGAATTTTTCTTTTTTATAACCACGAACAATATAAATCTCTTTTATTCCTTTTGCGATTAAGGAATCAAGCAAAGTGTCGATGATTCTTTTTCCGTGAACTTTAATTAATGGTTTAGGTCTTTCAAAGGTAACCGGAGCCATTCTAGAACCGAATCCGGCGGCCATTATAATGGCACGCTTAACACGATATGGTTCCAAAGCTTTTAGACCATTAGTAGTTATAGCGATCTTATTTTTACTTTTTGAGATAAACTGATTCCGATAACATTTATCGATAGTTTCATCGAGTTTTGTTTCTGAAAAGGTTAAAATGTTGGATAATTTACGACGATCTTCAATTGTAACATCATTTTTTTCCAAATAATTTAAAAGCAAAAATTCATAAGTGCTAATATTTTTTTGCTTTTCTAAATCGAATGTTTGTAAAACATATTTTGAGTATCGTTTGGCCATGATATACCAATTGTAAAGCGAATCGCCGATTATAGAACCGCACGATTCACGATATAAGGCCCAAACAAACCAATAATAAGCGATTATTGCGACATATGATAAATAATGGAAACGAACTTTCGAATATTCTTCGCCACAGTAAGCTTTCAAAATTTTTTCGGCTTCTTCAAAAGAATACATCGCATCAACAATGTAATATCCAATATCGATCGCAGGATCGGCTAATCCGGCGTATTCCCAATCGATAAGTATAGTTTTTGTTGGAGTGAGCATCCAATTTGATTTGTAGGTATCATTGTGACAAAAACATTTGTCAATACCATCGTTTTTAATTTGCTCGTAAAGGGAAAGGATTTTATTTTTGAGGCTATCGAAATCTTCCATTTGAATAGTGGTTTTTTCTTTGATGATTTTTTCAAGGCGCAAAGCTTCATCTATCGGTTCAAAAGTCCAATTGATTTCTTCGGCTTTAATATTATGTAACTTTTTTAAAATCTCGATGATTTTTAAGGAGTCTTCAAAGCTTTGATAATTTGGTTCTTTGAAATTATCTATAAAAGTGGATATTTTCCATCCGTCTAGTTCGCTCATATAAATGTAAGTGTCATCTAATTTATTTTTAAAGGCCACCTCTAGTGCTATTTTTTCATGACGGCGATTGACAATATTATCGGTTCCTTCGCCGGGTTGGCGATAAACATATTTTTTGCCATTAACTTCAAAAATAAAGGAAGTGTTGGTTAGTCCTTCGTGAATGGGTTTAAAACCGCGAATGTCGTCTTCGTTACATTTTAAAATCATACATATATTGGCCATTATCCGGCTATCAGTATTTGAAACGTACTTTGCGTCGAATGCTCTGAGTTCTTCAACATAATCAAATTCAAATATAGTTTCACTATCGTATTTTTTAATCGCCAAGTTTGGAAGAATTTTTAAATGGTCTGCAACTAACGTTTCCCAAAAAGCGCTATCGTATTCTCCGCTTTCAACGTATGTTTCCATAAGTTTGATAATAGAAGAGGAAAACTCTTTATTCCAATAAGAGTGGCCAAGCAAAATGTCTCCACGTTTTAGACCTTTTTTCATAGATGTGATAATATTTTTTGCGTCGGTCTTTACGTACATTTCCTTTGTTTTGTGATCAGTAAAAATTGAAGCGTAGAAACTTTGAAATTCATATTTATCGAAAACATTTATAGTAAAATAATCATCGCATGAACAAACATAAGTTGAACCAAGATATTCTTTGGCTAAATATAATGAGTGAATGTTATTTTTTTTATTAAACTCGGTGTTAATAATAAACTTGACATTATATTTATCTTTGAGGTAAAAGAAAGCCTCTTTTTTATATCCCAAAACGATGGTTATATCATCTATTCCAACGCTAAGCAATTGTTTAATTTGTCTTTCAATCAATACTTCGCCTTTGACTTTAAACAATCCTTTTGGTTGTTCTAAAGAAAGAGGAACAAAACGTGAAGAAGGACCAGCAGCTAAAATTACTGCGTTTTTAACTTGATATGGCGATAACGCTTCAAGTCCAAGAGGAGTAATTTTGCGATCGACAATATAACGCAAATTTAAGAATTTTTTTACAATATTAGAAACTGTCCCTAACGATAAATTAGTATTCATGCCGATATGTCTATAAGATTGCAAGCCGTTTTTTCTTACATAATTAAGAATTTCAAATTCGTTTTTTAACATTTTATACACCTATATATATTTTATGATACACTTTGCTCTTAATAAAATGAATATAAAATACAAAATTGTTCAAAAAGTACGTTTGTTGTGTACACTTTTGAACGCGGGTTGGATATAATAAAATTAATATTAGCAAAAAGGATTAAGGTCAAAATGAAAATTTATCATGGAAAAATTCTCAGTGTTGATTCTAACGATTCAGTATATTCATATTTAGTCGAAAATGACGGAAGAATAATTTATGTGGGCAACTGTATAAAAGAAGAATTTAAAAAAGAAGAAATTATTGAATTAGGAAACAAAGTTTTAATTCCTTCTTTTGTCGATACCCATCAACACTTTGCATCATTATCAACTTTTAACGCCGGATTGAATGTTATGGAAGCTTCATCTAATGAAGAAATATTAAAGATGATTGAAGTTTTTGCGGCAAAATCTAAAAGCAAAACATTGATAGCGTTTGGTGCTTCACCATATTCAGTGAAAGAAAAGCGATTAGTTTCAAGAGAAGAACTTGATAGTGTTTGCAAAGATAAACCTTTAATGATTGTAAAATATGATGGACATGCGTGTATTGTAAACACTAAATTATTAAATAAGCTAAAAAAGAAAATATCGCGTTTAAGAGGTTATCATCCAGATACTGGTGAAATGAATCAAGAAGCTTTTTTTGCGGTATCAGATTATATTTCAAAGTCTTTGTCGCTAGTCGAATTGTTTGAGAATATGCAAGAGTGTGTGGATTTTCATGCAAAGAGAGGAATCGGAATGATTCATACGGTAAGTGGTGTTGGTTTTGTTGGAAATTTGGATATAACTCTTGAGAAACTATTTGCAAAATCTTTAGATAATGGATTTCAACTTAGAGTCTTTCCACAATCGCTAAATACTAAAGTAGCTACAAAAAGAAAATTACCGCGAATTGGAGGTTGCTTTGAATGTGCGTTAGATGGTTGTTTCGGTTCTCATGATGCGGCATTAAATGATCCTTATTCGGATGAATTAAAAGGAGAAGGAATTTTATACTACTCTGATGAAAAAATAATTGAGTTTTGCAAAAAAGCTAATCGATTAGGGTTACAAATTGAATTACACGCAATTGGTGATAAAGCATTTGATCAAGCGACCAAAGCGATGAAAGTGGCGCTTGATGACTATCCTCGAAAAGATCATCGGCATGGAATAATTCACGATTGTTTGCCGACTAAAGAAGGAATTGAAATCTGCTCAAAGTATCATATTCAAATGCCTATTCAAAGTGCTTTTATCGATTGGAAACAAGAGCCTAATGAATATTTAGAAAAAATTTTGGGAAAAAATCGAGTAGAAAGATTAAATCCTATAAAAACATTCATGGAAAAAGGTATTATTGTTTCATTTGGTTCTGACGCTCCATGTACTACTCCAGACCCTTTGATGTGGATTGACCGGGCGGTTAATAATGAAAATAAAAATGAGAGAATATCGGTAAAAGAGGCTTTAAGAATGTGTACCATCAATGGGTGCTATGCATCTTTTGATGATAAAGAACGCGGAAGCCTTGAAATTGGTAAATATGCAGATATGGTTATTTTAAGTGATGATATATATGAAATTCCTAGCGAAAAAATAAAAAATATCAAAGTGGAAAAACTTATCTTAAATGGCAAAGAATATCATAGTTGTAAGCAAAATATTTTTAAAGCGATAATAAAAGGCATGTTTTCTAAAAATCGCTATTAAAATTTTTGAGATTTTTAACGATTAATTACTTGGCAAAAAGATAATAAACAATAAAAACTAAAAAAACTAAAAAAGTTCTTGACGACTAAAAAGGTAAAGTGATAAGATAACAAAGCAGTCCGGAAAACGGCGCTAAAAAAAGTGACGAAAAAAGCGAGAGAAACGGGCTGAAATCGATCTTTGAAAACTGGACAACAAATA